>JBQCJL010000073.1:0-3037 GCA_051952795.1 Marmoricola sp. | reverse complement strand
GCCCGCCGCGTCTGCGACCTCGGCCACGCCGGCCGCCCCGTCGCCGCTGCGTGGCACCACCGAGAAGGTCTCCCGCCTGCGCAAGGTCATCGCCGAGCGCATGACCGAGTCGCTGCACATCTCCGCTCAGCTGACTCAGGTCTTCGAGGTGGACGTCACCACCATCGCGCGTCTCCGCGAGGAGAAGAAGGCAGAGTTCCTCGCTCGCGAGGGCGTCAAGCTGACCTTCCTGCCGTTCTTCGCCAAGGCCGCGATCGACGCGCTCAAGGTGCACCCGAAGCTGAATGCCAACCTCAACACGGAGGCGGGCGAGGTCACCTACTTCGACACCGAGAACATCGCCTTCGCCGTCGACACCGAGCGCGGACTGCTGACGCCGGTGGTCAAGGCCGCGGGCGACCTGTCGGTGGCTGGACTGGCCAAGAAGATCGCCGACATCGCCGAGCGCACCCGGACCAACAAGATCACGCCCGACGACCTGACCGGCGGCACGTTCACCATCACCAACCTCGGCAGCTTCGGGGCCCTCTTCGACACCCCGATCATCAACCAGCCGCAGGTAGCCATCCTCGGTCCCGGTGCGGTGGTCAAGCGTCCCGTGGTCATCGATGACCCCAACCTCGGCGAGACGATCGCGGTGCGGCACATGGTCCACATCGCGCTTACCTACGACCACCGCCTGGTCGACGGCGCCGACGCGGGTCGCTTCCTGCAGGACGTGAAGAAGCGCTTGGAAGCGGGGCAGTTCGAAGTCTGAGAGCCAGATCACGGGCTCGTTGATTAGTGTGACGCGGCGTTACAGGTATTAGGCTGTGGCGTCGCGCTACACCGAAGGAGTCCCCATGTCCCAGGCCACTCACCTCGACGTCCTCATCGTCGGCGCCGGACTGTCCGGAATCGACGCGGCGGTGAACATCAGCAAGGCGTTCCCCGCGCGGAGCTTCGCTCTGCTCGAGCAGCGCGGTGAGCTCGGCGGAACGTGGAGCCTGTTCAAATACCCGGGCATCCGGTCGGACTCGGACATGTTCACCCTCGGCTTCAACTTCAAGCCCTGGGATGGCAAGGATGCGATCGCCGACGGGCCCGACATCCTCCGGTACCTGCGCGAGACCGCCGCCGAGTACGGGATCGACGAGAAGATCCGCTATCACCGCAAGGCCACCCGGTTCGAGTGGTCGAGCGAGGACCAGCGCTGGACCGTGACGGTCGAGAACACCGAGTCCGGTGACGTCGAGACACTGACGTGCGACTTCCTGTTCTCCACGATCGGGTATTACAACTACCAAGCCGGCTACACCCCCGACTGGCCGGGCTTCAGCGACTTCAAGGGCCAGGTGGTGCACCCGCAGCACTGGCCCGACGACCTCGACTACACCGGCAAGCGCGTGGTGGTCATCGGGAGCGGCGCCACGGCGGTGACGCTGATCCCCTCGATGGCCCGCGATGCCGGCCACATCACGATGCTGCAGCGGACGCCGACCTACATCGTCAGCCAGCCCAAGATCGATCCGATCGCCCAGACGCTGCGCAAGACGCTGCCGAAGTCGGTGGCGGCCAAGCTCATCCGCGCCCGCTATGAGGCCGTGACCATCGGCTTCTACGAGTTCTGTCGCCGCAACCCCAAGCTGGCCAAGACCGTCCTCAAGCGCTGGGCCAAGGTCCACCTGCCCGACGACTTCGACTACGACAAGCACCTGACTCCCCCGTACGCGCCGTGGGACCAGCGCCTGTGCGTCGTGCCCGGCGCCGACCTCTTCAAGGCCATCCACAGCCACAAGGTCGACATCGTCACCGACCACATCGAGCGGTTCACCGAGAACGGGATCGTGCTGCGGTCGGGCCAGGAGCTCGAGGCCGACCTGGTGGTCACCGCCACCGGTCTCGACGTCGTCGCCCTGGGCGGTGCGGACTTCGTGGTCGACGGCGAGCAGATCGATCTGGGCAAGACCTACACCTACAAGGCGCTCATGCTGAGCGAGGTGCCCAACTTCGCCTTCGTCGTCGGCTACTCGAACGCCTCCTGGACACTCAAGGCCGACCTCGTCTGCGAGTACGTCGTCCGGCTCCTCGACTACATGGACCAGCACAACTACAAGGTGGTCGTGCCGAGACACGAGGACGGCCTCGAGCCGGCGCCGATGCTCGACCTCACCTCGGGCTATCTGCAGCGCGCCGAGGGTCGGCTGCCGATCGCCGGCGACCGCGATCCGTGGCGGCTGAAGCACAACTACTTCTTCGACAAGAAATTCCTGCGCACCAGCGATGTCGCTGACAACGTTGTGGAATTCTCGGCTTAGGGCCCACGATGATCTCCATGAGGGTGCGACTCCGCCTGTGGTGGGACTTCCTGCCGTTCACCGTCAAGGCGGGCCTGATCGTTCTGATCGCCGGGCTCACGGTCTCCGCGACCGCACGCGCGACCACGCTCGCTGATCGTCTCTACGAATCCGCGCCCCTCGCCGGTCACGAGTTGCGCACCAGTGTGCCGGTCGATCAGGTCCAGCGGACCGAGCCCGGCGTCACCCTCACGTTGACGTCCTTCTACACCGCAGCGCGAACGCCGGGCAGGAGTGTGCGGACCGGGGTCGCGCACGGCGACCACCGAACCGCGAGCCGTCCTCATCGTCTCCGGCACCCCGCCGCCACCCGCACGGCCACTCCGCTGCCGCTCAACGACTCGGTGCAGTCACATGCCGCATCGGCGGTCGACACACTCCGTCGGGCCGTGCCGAGCGGATCCGTGAACGGCCCCACGGTCCCCATCGGCCGGTAGTCGTACCCCCGGATATCGGCGGCGCGAGGCGGTCGTGATCGCAAGGCGCGGAGCGCGCAGGCGTGCTGGTAGCACGTCAAGCGATCCGGCAACGCAGCGAGCGCGGCCGTATCGCGGCGCCGATCACAAGTTGATCATGTGGCCGGCGATGCCCTCTACGGCTTCCTTGACGGCCTCGCTGAGCGTCGGGTGCGCGAAGACGTTCCGCGCGACCTCGTCGGCGGTCAGGTCCCACTTCTGCGCCAGCGTGAGCACTGGCAACAG
>JBQCJL010000072.1:0-5729 GCA_051952795.1 Marmoricola sp. | reverse complement strand
GCTGACCCAGCGTCGCGCCCGACCGAGGCACTAGGCGGTGGCAGCTCTAGGAAAGGAATGAGCGTGGCTGGAGGGCAACGCGCGAATCGACCGGCGGGACGACACCGCGGACTTGCGATCTGGACTGCCTGTGGCCTGTCGGCCCTCGTCGTGGTCCTGGGCGCGAACGGCACCCTGTCGAGCTGGTCGTCAGCGATCATCACGAACTCGAACAACAGCGTCAGCACCGGGCAGGCAGTGATCCTGTCCGAGTCCAGCGGCGCCAACACCTGTGCGTCGAGCAGCAACACCTCGAACAGCTACAGCTGCACGACGATCAACAAGTACGGCGGCACGACGCTGGTACCGGGGACGTCGACCACGGTCACGGTCACGTTCACCAACACGGGGACCAAGAACGGTGCGAGCTTCCAGTTCGCACCGAGTGCCTCGTGCACGTCGACCTACACCGCCACGATCGGCAGCGAGACCGCCGGCGGCACCTCGTCCCCGAACCTGTGCAGCAACGGCGACCTCACCGTCGCGGTGGCCTGCAACACGGGCGCCACCTTCGGGTCGGGCACCGCGTGGACGACGCCGTATCCGATCTCCGCCGTCACCCCGAGCGCGTTGGCGACCTCGTCGCCGTACAACCACACGGCGACGGCGGGCGATCTCAACGCGGGAGCGACCTGGACGTGCCAGTTCACCGTGGCGCTGTCGTCGTCGGCGGGATTCTCCGATCAGAACATCACGGTCGCCCAGCCCATCACCTGGACGCTCACCTAGTCGGGAACCATGAGTGCGCATCGTGCTCCGCCGCGACCCCCGGTGCGACCGCTCCTGGCCGCGGCACTGGCTGCGCTGGTCACGCTCGCGCTGGGAAGCAGCTCGTCGCTGTCGGACTGGGCACACGCGAACGTGACGAACAGCGGCAACTCCGGGCCGGTCGGAGCGGTCGCGTTCACGCACACCTACGCCTCCGGTCCGAGCTGCTCGGCGGGTGCGGGTGCCTCGTCGGTCGCCTGTTCCGGGACGTTGGCCTCCGGCAATGTCCCGGCCGCAGGCCTGACCAAGACCGACACCATCACCAACAACGGCGACATCGGCTCGTCGTCGCTGACGCAGACGGTGGCGGCGGGCAGCTGCGCACCGGTGCAGTTCGCCAACTCCAAGAACGCGAGCAACGTGATGCTGCCGCGGTACGGCACCACCTTCGACACGGGTGATGCGTCGGGCCCGATGGGGGGAGTGGGCTACGCGACCCTCGACGGCGCCACCTCGCAGGGCGGCTATGGAACGTCGGTGGCGGCGCAGACCCAGCCGGGCGCCAGCCTGCTCAGCGCGGGAACCCTGTCGGGGATCGGCATCTGGTTCAAGGCCAGCAGCGGCACGACGGGTCCGCTGTTCAGCTTCGGCGCCAATGCGGACAACACCACCGGGGGTAACTGGGACCGCACGCTCTATCTCAACTCCTCGGGCCAGCTCACCTTCGTCTGGAACACCGGTGGCAGCACCATCGGGCCGACGAGCAGTGGTTATGCGAACGGCAGCTGGCACTTCGCGTACCTCACCCTCGGCGGCGTCAGCGTGGCGCTCATCGGGCTCATCCCACAGGTCACCCTCTACGTCGACGGCACGCAGGCCGCCACCACGCCGCTGGTCAGCCTGAGTCCCTTCACGACCTACTCCGGCTACTGGCACCTCGGGTATGCGCCGACGGCCACCACGGGCCTGAGCACCGGGTACTTCAAGGGCTCCCTTTCGGACTTCGTGGTCTTCGACGGCAGCTCGTTCCCCACGGCCACCTCGCTGCCTACCTCCGCGTCGACTTTCGCCACGTTCGCCACCAACGCGACCGAGTGGTGGCCCCTGAACGACACGGGCACCACGACCTATACCGGAACGTTGCCCATCGGATCGGGGAGCGCGTCGCCGGCCGCCTCCGCCGCCTGCAAGAGCATCGACCTCGGCTGGTCGTTCACCAGCCCTGCCGGGACCGCGACGAGTGCCTCGACATCGCTGTACACCCTGGTGACCACCGGTGCCACGGCCGTGTCGGTACCGGGCTCGGGCTCGAGCCAGACCGCGACCCTGGCGCTCAGTCACGACGCCACGTACAACGGCTACGTCGCCGGGCTGCACCTGTATGTGCCGATGAGCTCGACCATCTCCACCGTGCCGGGCAACAAGTGGCCGCTGACCTTCGCCTGGACCCCCGGCGCCACCACGACGATCGTGCCGGCCCCATGAGCAGCCGACGCGCTGCCGGGCGCGCCCGTGGGGTGCGACTGCTGGCCTGGGCAGCGCTGGCCCTCCTGGTCGGCTTCATCGCCTTCTGCGGTGTCTGGCGTTTGGAAGGAGGCCGTTGGGTGCGGGTGGAGACGCCGTCGATGGGCATGACCGCACCGGTGGGCACGCTGCTGTGGGTGATGCCCACCGACGTCCATCGGCTGCACGTCGGCGACTTCATCACCTTCCATCCGCCCGGGCATCGCGACGTCACCTACAGCCACCGGGTCTACCGGATCAACCCGGACGGCACGCTGTCCACCAAGGGCGTGATCCCCGCACCGGATCCGTGGAGGCTCACCGGCAGCGACATCGTCGGCGAGGTGAGGATGCGCTGGTGGGGTGCGGGTTGGCTGATCGTCGCGGCCCCGGTCCTCATCGTCGGCTCCTTCGCCGTGGCGGGCCTCCGGTCACTGATCAGTCGCGACTGGCGCGCCCCCGCGACCATCCTGCTGAGCTCGATGGTGGTCACCGTGGCGATCATGTGGTCTCGCCCCTTCATCAACGCGCAGCAGCTCGCCTTCGCCCCGGATCACCATGGCGGCGCGAGCGCCAGCTACGTCGGTACCGGCCTGCTGCCGATCCGCCTGACCGCGCGCGGGGGCCACGGCCCCGGCGCCAGCGTCGTCATGCGCGACGGCCAGGTGGGCACGGTCCGGATCACCCAGGCCGATGGTCAGCATCGACTGCAGATCGATCTCCACCCTGCGGTGCCGTGGTGGATCTGGGTCGGGATCGTGGGCATGTGCTTCCTACCCGCCGGATACTCGCTCGTCGTCGGCTCCACGCCGCGCCCGACGCACGCCGCCGTCGGCTGACGTGAGCGGAGTCACAGGATTCCGTGACAACGTGTCGCAGATAACGTGTACATGTGACAGCGAGTAACACTATTCTCTTCGGCATGACGATCGCACCCAACCGTGAGACTGCTGAGCTCGAGGCCGCCTTCGCGGCGCCGGCCAAGGGTCAGGCGCGCCTGTCCGAGGCGGAGTACCACGAGATGCTGTTGCGCCTCTCGGAAGGCTCCGTCCACCAGAACTTCGAGGCATTCGTCGACATCGCCTGGGATGACCCCGCCTTCGCGGTGACCCCGAACGACCGCCGCTGGATCCTCCCCGAGAGCGACATCTTCGGGAAGAGTCAGTGGTACAAGAGCCTCCCGGAGGACCGGCAGATCGCGATCGGCATGTGGCGATGCGCCAACGTCGCCAAGGTCGGCATGCAGTTCGAGAACCTGCTGATCCGTGGCGTCATGGAGTACCTCATGAAGCTTCCCAACGGCTCGCCGGAGTTCCGCTACTGCACGCATGAGGTCACCGAGGAGACCCACCACACGCAGATGTTCCAGGAGTTCGTGAACCGCGTGGGCGTGGACGTGCCGGGCGGCCCCTGGTACTTCAAGAAGCTGTCCCCGTGGCTGTCGCTCGCCGGTCGCTGGCTGCCCGAGATCTTCTTCCTCGGCATCCTCGCCGGCGAGGAGCCGATCGACCATCTCCAGAAGTCGATGCTGCGCGAGGGCGCCGCCATCCATCCGCTGATGACCCGCGTGATGCAGATCCACGTGGCCGAGGAGGCTCGGCACATCTCGTTCGCGCACGAGTGGCTGCGCCAGCACGTGCCTGCGCTCTCGAGGACGCGCAAGGCGGCGCTGTCGCTCGCCTTCCCGATCGTGATGCGGGTCCTGTGCGACGTGATCATGCGGCCGGACAAGGCGATGACCCGCGACGTGGGCGTGCCGAAGGAGATCCTCGACGAGCTCTTCTGGGACAGCCCGGAGGGCCGGGAGACGCTACGCAACATGTTCGCCGATGTGCGCATGCTCGCGGACCAGCTCGAGCTGATGAACCCGGTATCGCGCCCACTGTGGAAGCTGATGCGCATCGATGGCCGCGCGTCCCGGTATCGCAGCGAGCCGCACCCCGGCAGCGCAGCGGCCTAGTCTCAGATCGATGCCTTACGTCGTCACTCAATCCTGCTGCGCCGACGCGTCCTGCGTTCTCGCCTGCCCGGTGAACTGCATCCACCCGGCGCCGGGGGAGCCCGGCTTCGGCGAGGCGGAGATGGTCTACATCGACGCGGCGACCTGTGTCGACTGCGGTGCCTGCACCACGGCCTGCCCGGTCGACGCGATCAAGCCGCACACCCAGCTGGCGGAGGCCGAGCTGCCGTTCATCGCTTTGGCCTCCTCCTACTACGAGCAGTACCCGCACGCCGACCGCACGCCGCTGGCGCTGGTGCCGATGGTGGACCGGCCGCGACGCAACGAGCAGATCCGGATCGCCATCGTCGGTGCCGGACCTGCTGCGATGTACGCCGCGGACGAGCTCCTCAAGTACCCCGACGTCGTGGTCGACGTGATCGACCGGCTCCCGACGCCCTACGGGCTCGTGCGCGCGGGGGTGGCGCCGGATCATCAGCGGACCAAGAAGGCGGCGCGGCTGTTCGGCATGATCGAGCGGGAGCCGGGCTTCGGGTATCTGCTGAATCTGCGGGTGGGCGAGCACGTCACCCACGCCGAGCTGCGGAATCACTATCACGGGGTCATCTATGCGACCGGGGCGTCGCGTGACCGCTCCCTGGGCATCCCGGGCGAGGACCTTCCGGGCAGCCTGTCGGCGACCTCGGTAGTGGGTTGGTACAACGGCCACCCGGACTATCGCGACCTCGAGGTCGACCTCAGCTCGGAACGGGTCGTCATCGTCGGCAACGGCAACGTCGCGCTCGACGTCTCCCGCATCCTGACGCTGGATCCGGAGCGTTTGGCGGCCACGGATATTGCGGATCACGCTCTGGCGGCTCTCCGCGCCAGCGCGGTGCGCGAGGTCGTCATCCTGGGTCGACGCGGCGTCGATGCCGCCGCATTCACGATTCCCGAGCTGATCGGACTGATGTCCCTGGCAGACGTCGACCTGGTGGTCGAGGGGGATGTCTCCGGCTCGAGCGAGGCCGCGACGCTGCTGGGCGAGGCCGCGGCACGTCCCACGGACCCGGCGCACCGCCGCATCGTCCTGCGCTTCGACACCGCTCCGGTGCGGATTCTCGGCGACGAGCGGGTCTCCGGACTCGAGGTCGCCGCGACCGTGGTGAGCGGGGCAGGCGTCCAGCTGACCGACGAGCGCGAGGTCATCGCGACCAACACCGTGCTGCGCAGCGTCGGCTACCGCGGTGTCGCGGTCCCCGATCTGCCCTTCGACGAGACCACGCACACCGTTCCGAACGAGGCGGGCCGGGTCGACGTCGGCACCTATGTCACGGGCTGGATCAAGCGTGGACCACGCGGATTCATCGGGACCAACAAGACCTGCGCCGAGGAGACCGTGCAGTCGCTGCTGTCGGACCTGAACGCCGGCCTGCTGCCTACCCCGTCGGGGTCCCAAGCCGCGTTCGCCGAGTTGGCGAGATCGCGCCAACCCGACCTGATCGACTCGCTCGGCTGGGCGGCCATCGATGCGCATGAG
>JBQCJL010000071.1:0-3986 GCA_051952795.1 Marmoricola sp. | reverse complement strand
CAGCGGCTGGGCCGGCTGCTGCGGCCCAAGGCCGCCGGCAGCACCGCGCACTTCTACACGATCGTCGCCCGTGACACCGTCGACGCCGACTTCGCCCAGAATCGGCAGCGCTTCCTGGCCGAGCAGGGCTACGCGTACCGGATCGTCGACTCCGAGGACCTTCCGAGCGCCTGAGCTACTGCGGTGCCACCGCCGAGAACGCGGCCGCGGCGCCATACAGCTTGTAGAGGGCGAACGAGCCCGCCTCGAACATGCTGCAACGGTCCTCGAAGAAGAGAGCCGCGCGGTTGGCACTCATCCCAGCGCCGTAGCCGAGCAGCTGGTCGCCGCTGCTGCCGTTGATCGGCATGGTCGCGAAGTGCTGGATGCGGTTGATCATGCCCAGCTTCTGATCAGCGTTCGCCTGGCGCCACCAATCGCACGTGAACAGGCTCAGCCTTCCGGGCGTGTAGACCGGAGTCGCGGTCAGCACCGGAGACCGCAAGGTGACGCTCAGGTCCTGGACCTCACCCCAGAGCGTGCTCAGCACATCCGTGGCACCAGCACAGAGACGTGGCGCCAATCCGGACGCACAGATCTCCGCCAGCTCCTGGCTCTGGCCGGCGCTCATCGCCGCACTCGTCTGCACCGGCGCTGCGGCGCCGCCGGGCTTGGGCGGCGTCGTGGACCACGGACAGATCGTGCTGTTGCCGTTCGGGTAGCCCGAGATGTCGAACCCGGCGAGGCACGCGACCAGCTCGGCCTCGTTGACCGGATCGCCGGTGCCGATGCTGAGGGCGGGATTGGTCCCGCCGGCGCAATCAGGAAGCACCGCGGGCGAGGTCGTCACCGTCTTGCCCGGTGCCGCGCTGTTGCCCCACCAACAGTTGCCGGTGTTGCCGAGGAAGGCGTCCCACCAGAAGTCGGTGCCGTTCGGCCGGACCGCGCCCTGCGGGGACATACCCATCACGTTGTTGTGGATCAGGTTGTCGTACGACGTCGAGACGCCCAGCGGGTTGCACCCAGGGACCGGCGTACTGGATCCCACCGGCGGCGGACCACAGACGGTCGCATCCGGAACCGCAAAGAGCATCATGCCGCGACGCCAGTTGTCGTAGAAGTGGTTGCCGTAGACCTGGTTGGCGTTGCCACCGGCGAGCCAGAGCCCTGTGCCCACAGGCGAGCCGACGAACGGTGCGACGTCGCTGTTGGTCGCGTAGACGTCGAAGTTGTTCGAGTAGAAGTTGTTGTACCGCACCACATTGCCGTGCTGCGGGAAGCCGGGGTGTCCCGGCGCCGTGAACACGTCCGTGGTGTAGCCCAGCGCGTTGTCGTAGAAGTTGTTGTGCTGCACCAGCGTGCCGTGGCTGTCGGTTCCGGAGAACCCGCCGTCGTTGTGGTGGCTGTCGCAGTACTGCACGGTCTGGCTGAAGCGGTACGTCGGGTAGAACGGCAGATAGCGCTTGTCCGTCGAGTCGGCGCCGGCACCGGGATAGATGCCCGAGTCGCCGTTGCCGGCGGCATCGCAGTTCTCGATCATGCCGTGGTCCTCGACGAAGGTCAGCACGCCGTATCCGCCGGCATAGAACGCCTTGAACCGGTCGAAGAGGTAGCCGTCCGTCTCCAGGATGTAGATGTCGTGCTCGCGCGCGTGCCGGAAGGTCATGCCCCGCATCACGAAGCCGTCCGCGCGGTCCGCGAACAACCCGACATCCTTGGCGTGCCCGACCGCCGACGGACCGCCGTCACCAGCCTTGACGCTGCCGGCCTCGACGACCACATCGTCGGCGCTGACGCCCGAGCCCTCGAGCTGCAGGTTGCAGCGGATGCACTTGCCCACGTCCGGGATGCCGTGGCGGTTGACCAGAGCGGGTGAGGGCGGCGTACCCGTGTCGAGTCCGCGGCCGATCACCGCGATCAGGTTCGCGTCGTTGGGGCAGTGAACCTGATAGTCGTGGCTCAGCGCGCCCGGGTCGCCGGCGTCGGACTTCACGGCGTACCGCGCACAAGCGGGGTCGTGCGTCGGTTGCGCCCGCGCGGTCGGCTCGGTGTAGATGCCCGGCATGACGACCACGCGGTCGTTGTTGTGCGAGGCCATCACGGCCGGCTGGATCTGGTGATAGGCACATCGCGCGAACAGGGCCTTGTTGATGGCACGGAGTTGGGTGGCCTGCGTCTGCGAGAACCTGCTGTGGACGGTGGGACGGTCGCGGTAGCCGTAGCGCACGGCGTGGGCGATGCTGGCGTAGGCCAGGCTGAGCGAGTTCGACCGGCAGACCACGCGGGTTCTGCTGGTGGTGGACGGCTTGAGCGCGGAGGCCAGAGAGCGCGCCACCGGAACCCTGCCGCCGGCGCACGGCGAGATCGAGCAGTCCGGTCGCGGATCCGGCCAATAGGAAGGCCGCTCCACATGGGCCTGAGCGGCGACCGGAACGAGCAGCACCACCCCGATCACGAGTGCCGTCACCATGCACAACCTGCGCAAGACCTTCATCCCCACCTCGCAAGAACGTGTTCTTGCTGTGAGAACTATAAGAATGTGTGTCAGGTTACGGTGCCGGAGCTAGCTCAGCGAAGCCGGCGGCCGCGGCACGTGCGGGCACCTCAGGTCCGCCCCCCGACCCGGCCGTCGCGCGGGCGTGCGTCCCGTGGCCAGATACTGAGCGATCGCCTCGTCGGTGCAGCCGACCCCGTTGAGCGATCCAGCATGCATGGTGCCTCCGACGCCCTCGATCAGACTCGAGCTCGGGAAGACCGCGCGCGCCGCCAACGCCCCAGGGAAGGGGGTCGCGGCGTCGTAGGTCTCCGCGATCAGCAGGATCGACGGCAGCCCGGCCGCAGCCCGCACCGCGACGGGCTGGTGCGGCGGCACCGGCCAGGTGAGACAGGGCGCGTTGTACCAGGCGTTGCCCCAGGTCTCGAAGGGCGCGGTGCGCGCCAGACGCACGTTGTCGGCGAGTGTCTTGGGCCAGGCCGGCCAGGCGAAATCGGTGCACTGCACAGCGGCATACACCGCGTACTGGTTCTCGTTACCCGGTCCGGAGTTGCGGAGGAGGTACGCGTTCAGGACGCCCGAAGCATCACCATCGTTGACCAGTCGGGACAACATGCTGGCGTCCTGTGCCCAATCCGGCGTGAAGTACCCGGCATCGAGCATGACGTCCGTCAGCTCGTCCGGCCCCAACCGACCTCCGGCCCCCGGTCGCGCCGTGAGGGTGGCGAGCTCGTGCCGGAACGTCGCATAGACCGCAGCGGCGGTCGTTCCCAGCCGATAGACGTCGTGGTGGGCGGCGACCCATCCGAAGAAGATCTTGATCGCGCGCTCGAAGGAGACGTCCTGGTCGAGGTTCGCCGCGTACCAGTCGCGCCTCGGGTCCACGACGCCGTCGAGCACGAGCCGCTTGATCCGCTGGGGGAAGAGCGTCGCGTAGACCTGACCCAGATAGGTGCCCCAGGAGAAGCCGTAGTAGCTGATGGCCGACTGCCGGAGCGCCTGCCGGATCACGTCCATGTCGCGCGCGTTGTCCTCGGTAGTCATGTGCTGCAGCAGTGCACCGCCGTTGCGCCCGCAGGCGGCGGCATAGCGCTTCGCCTGTCGCAGCCAGTAGCTGCGCGTGCCGGCGGCCGCATAGGGCGGGCGATCGGTGCCGAAGTAGCGCGGAATGCAGTGCAGCGCGGGCCGGCTCTGGCCTACGCCACGCGGATCCCATCCGATCCAGTCGAAGCGACTCCCCACTCCGTGGGGAACGCGCGTGCTGATGTAGGGCATCGCCAGGCCGGACCCCCCGGGACCACCGGGATCGGTCAGCATCGCACCGAGGTACTGGCGAGCGCTCGAGGTGTGCACCGCGCGACTGAGCTGCAGCGTGATCTTGGTACCCGTCGGCTTGCGGTAGTCCAACGGCACCTTGAGCGTGGCGCACTGCAGACCCGTGAGCGTCTGCCCCGAGGGACAGGCGCCCCAGTGCAGCGGTGATGGCTGCGGGACCGGCGGATCGGTGGGGGCG
>JBQCJL010000070.1:0-7766 GCA_051952795.1 Marmoricola sp. | reverse complement strand
GTACAACCTGATGGACAACCTGGCGAAGACCGCCACCTACTACAAGAGCATGAAGGCCGACACCACGCCGTACTTCCAGTTCGGGCCCGCCAACACGCAGCTGACCGGGCAGAAGGCCAAGTCGATCGCGGTGACCTTCAGCAGCTTCCGCACCACCGACTTCACCTACACCAAGGGTCACTACGTCAACACCAACGCGTACTCCGGCAACAAGCCCTTCCTCGCCGACAACGTGATCGTGGTCCGCGTGAAGGAGGGCAACGCCGGGTATCTCGATCCCGCGGGCAACCCGGTGCCGGAGTCGATCCTGACGGGCAAGGGCCAGATGGTCCTCTTCCACAACGGTGTTGCGGTGAAGGGAACCTGGTCGAAGGGGTCGCAGTCGTCGATCTTCCTGTTCAAGACCGTGGGCGGTGCCGTCCTCAAGATCCCGGCCGGCCGCACCTATCTGGAGCTGGCCCCGGTCAGCTCAGCGGGCGGCGGACTGTCCTACCACTGAGCGCAGGCTCAGTCCTCGTCCGCTGACTGATCGCTGTCGTCCGCGGCGGGATCGGCGAGAGAGATCCCCGATTCCGCCAAGGACCGCAGGCCGGCGAGGATGAACGACAGGGCTGCCTCGACCCGGGCAACGGTGACGTCCGGGTCGATGGCGGCCGTCACCGATTCACCGGCTGCCGACATTGCGCCGAAGAAGATCCGGCTGAACGTGTCGGCCATGTCGTCACTGAGCTCATACGACGACGAGGCGACCACGGTGCGCACCAGGTCGTTGATCATCGAGTAGCTCGACCGTTCCTCCTGCTCGCGGAAGCGCTCGTAGCCCAGCACCGCGGGACCGTCCTGGATCACCACCCGCTGGTACGAGCGGTTCTGCACCACGTCGAGGAAGGCACGCAGGCCGAGCGCAGCCTTCTCCCAGGGATCCTTGGACTTCTTCAGGGCCTTCCGCATGGCGTTCGCCGCATCCGCCTCGGTCTTCTCGAAGACCGCCTCGAACAGCGCCTGCTTGCCGGAGAAGTGGTGATACAACGCACCCTTCGTCACCCTTGCCTTGGACACGATCGTGTCTAGGCTCGTAGCTGCGTAGCCCTGCTCGGTGAACTGCTCGACCGCGATGTCGACGAGCAGGCGGCGGGTTGCGCTGAGTCCCTGCGCGCGACGGCCCACCTCCTTGGGCAGCGCGGTGATGCGGTCGGTACGCGATCGTGTGGCCACGGACACACCTTAGGCGGGCAGCCCTGACCTGTGGGGGACGTCACCCGCCGCCATGTTGGCTTTGGCTCCGGCGGTTCCCCATACTCAAAGTACGTACTTACGGTATGTGAAAACGAAAGGAATGACGACCATGACCTGGAACGCCTTCCATAACCGCGGAGAGATCCTCCGCAGCGCGATCGACGCGGCGAATGCTCGACAGGACGGCACACTGCCGATGGACCTGCCGGGTGTCCGCGACCAGTTCCGCAACGAACTCGACCTCCTCGCTGCCCTGATGCTGAAGTGGCACGCCCGCCTGTCGGGCCAGATCGAGCGCGAGCTGATGGCTCAGCCCCTGGACCTCGAGCACGCCGTCGCGAGCGCCTGGCGCCGCACCAACGACGAGATGCCCGGTGTCCGGCTGATCATCGACCAGTACACCGCCCACCCGGTCGACCACGAGATGGCCGAGGCCCTCCACCGCGCGCAGGAGCGCGAGTGGTGGAAGCTGGCCGCCGCGGCCGGTGCCTCCAACGACGAGAGCCACGCGGCTGCCCGCGCCGGCGCCCGCGTCGAGGCGGTCGCCCGCACCATGGGCCCCGTCGCCGACGTCCCCGAGGCCGAGCTGGCCGAAGCGGCCGCCGACGCGGTCCAGGGCTCCTTCATCGACCGCATCCGCGCCGTCCTTGCGGCCTGAGTTGGCCGAGCCCAAGCATGGCCCCTTGCTGAATCTGATGTGTCGTCTGGGCATACGTCCTGCCTGTAGTGGACCGGTCACTCAGCCGGTCCGCCGCCCAGCCGACTGCTGACTGGTCGTTCGGAAGCAAGGGTGACAACCGCCTCCCGGCTAAGATGACCCCCGTGGCAAGACCAGCAGGCTTCGGAACCGACGTCCTCGAAGACACCCGGCTCGACCAGCAAGTCATCCCCACGGACGAAGGTGATCACGAGCGCTTCTCGCACTATGTCCCCAAGGACAAGCTCATGGACGCCATGATCAACGGGACCCCCGTCGTCGCCCTCTGCGGCAAGGTCTGGGTCCCCACCCGCGATCCCGAGAGGTTCCCCGTGTGCCCTGAATGCAAGGACGTATGGGAGAGCCTCCACTCGGGATCCGAGGGTTGAGCCCGGACGCATCTGCCCGGATCGAGCTTCCCCCGCGTATCCCGATCGGGCCGCTTGGGGCACGGCCGGGCGACTCCGCGCCTGGCAGGCGACTGCGTTGACGCAGTACTTGGAGACGTCTCCCCGCGACTTCCTCGCGGTCGCCACACCGGGCGCGGGCAAGACCACCTTCGCTCTCACCCTGGCCTCCGAGCTGCTGAGCGCCCGCGTCATCGATCGGATCACCGTGGTGGCGCCCACCGAGCACCTCAAGACCCAATGGGCCGAGGCGGCGGCGAAGGTCGGCATCGCCCTCGATCCCAACTACTCGCCGGGCAGCCGCAGCAGCAAGGACTTCCGTGGTGTAGCGGTCACCTATGCGGGCGTCGCGAGCAACCCGCAGGCCCACCGGCTCCGGGTGGAGCGGTCGCGCACTCTGGTGATCCTCGATGAGGTCCACCACGCCGGCGACGCGATGGCCTGGGGCGAGGCGGTACGCGAAGCCTTCGAGCCGGCCCGCAGGCGGCTCTGCCTGACCGGCACGCCATTCCGCTCGGACATCAATCCCATTCCGTTCGTCACCTACGCGGTCGAAGCGGATGGCGGGCTGCGCAGCGTGGCCGACTACACGTACGGCTACGCCGAGGCGCTGGCCGACCACGTCGTGCGCCCCGTGCTCTTCCTCGCCTACAGCGGCACGATGCAGTGGCGCACGAGCGCGGGCGAGGTCTCGGCGCGGCTGGGGGAGCCGCTGACCAAGGACCTCGCGGCACAGGCGCTCCGCACGGCCCTGGATCCCGGCGGGTCATGGATCCCGGCGGTGCTCGCCGCCGCTGATACCCGCCTCTCCGAGGTACGGCGTCACGTGCCCGACGCGGGTGGCCTGGTGATCGCGACGGACCAGGAGTCGGCGCGTGCCTACGCGAAGATCCTGCAGCAGGTCTCGGGGGAGAAGCCGGTGGTGGTCCTCTCAGACGAGAAGGCCGCCTCGAAGCGAATCGCCGCCTTCTCCGCCGGGGATCAGCGGTGGATGGTGGCGGTGCGGATGGTGTCCGAGGGCGTCGACGTTCCACGCTTGGCGGTGGGCGTGTACGCGACCACCACCGCCACCCCGCTCTTCTTCGCTCAGGCGGTCGGTCGCTTCGTCCGCGCACGCAAGCGGGGCGAGACGGCGTCGGTGTTCCTGCCCTCGGTCGACAACGTCCTCCGGTATGCCGCCGAGCTGGAGGTCGCGCGCGACCACGTCCTGCGCAGCCCGCACAGCACGGACGACGGTCTCGAGGACGCGCTGCTGAGCGAGGCGAACCGCGAGGAGTCGGCCGGCGAGGAGGCCGAGTTCGCCTTCGAGGCGCTCGGGTCCGATGCTCGGTTCGATCGGGTCCTCTATGAGGGTGATGCCTTCGGTCACGAGGGCGAGGTGCACGTCGGCTCGGACGAGGAGATGGACTTCCTGGGCATCCCAGGGCTCCTGGAGCCCGACCAGGTGCGCGACCTGCTCCGGCAGCGTCAGGACACCCGGCGGAGCAAGCAGGCGGCCCAGCCGGCGATCGCCGACGAGCGCTCCGACGATCCCGCGACCTTCGAGGAGCTGGGCATCCTCCGGCGCGAGCTCAACGGGCTGGTGTCGGCCTGGAACCATCGCACCGGCCAGCCGCACGCCCAGATCCACACCAGGCTCCGCAAGGAATGCGGTGGCCCGGCCACCGCTGCCGCCAGCGCTCGGCAGCTGCAGGAGCGGATCGATCGCCTACGCGAGTGGGCCGCTCGCCCGAGCGCCTAGATCGACTCGAGGTCGACGCCCGCCTCCTGCGCGAGGCCGCGCACCGCGTGCCAGATGAAGTCCGCGAGGTAGGAGGCCGCGACGGCGCGGGTCATCGTTCGGCGACGCAGCCACCATTCGCCCTGCGCCAGCCCGAGGCCGACGATGCCGTGTGCCCAGGGCTCCGAGCCGCCGGTGTCGATGCCGAGCGTTCGCAGGATCTCGCTGAGCCGTCGCGCCAGGGCAGCGGCGATCAGCTCCTTGCCATCACGGAGCGGATCGGTGTTGGTGCGATGCTCGACCAGCAGGTAGAAGACCTGGGGGTGAGCCTCGATGAGGGCGAAGTAGTCACGGCAGCCGGCGCCGATCTTCTCGCGGATGGTGCCATCGCCGTTCAGCGTCTTTCGCAGCGTCTGCAGCACCTCGTCCGCACCCCAATGGCCGACCGCGCGGTACAGGTCGTCCTTGTCCTCGAAGTAGCGGTACAGCACGGGCTTGGTGACCCCGGCGGCCCGTGCCATCTCGGCGATGCCCGCGGACGGCCCGAACTGATCGATGGCGGCCACCGCCGCGGCGACCAGCTCAGCTCGGCGCGCCTCACGGTGCTCCTGCCACCGCTCGGAACGCCGATCCGGCTTGCCCGGCTCAGGGGCGGACGCTTCGCTCATATCCTCACCCTATGAGTTCCAGCTGGAGGCGATGAGGAGTGACGCGAAGCGGAGCCCCGCACGGAGCCGACCATCGACACTGGATCGCGTTCCTCCGCGCAGTCAACGTGGGCGGGCGGAAGTACCCGATGGCAGAGCTCCGGCAGATGCTGACCGAGGCCGGCTACAGCGATGTCCAGACTCATATCCAGACCGGCAACGTGTTCCTGAGGAGCGACAGCTCCGCGGCCGAGCTGGAGGCCGACCTCGAGCGCCTCTTCCAAGCCGACCGCGGCTTCGAGGTGCTCACCATCGTGGTGTCGCCCAAGGAGCTCGTCGCGATCGCGGCGGAAGCGGATCGGGTGATCGAGGAGTTCGGGGAGCCCGCGCACGGTCACTACATCGAGATCATGCGCGCCGCTCCGAGCGCGGAGAATGGCGCGATCATCGAGGGGCAGACCTCCGGCCGGCAGCGGTTCGTCGTGCGTGGCCGGACGGTGCACTACCTCACCGACATCTCCATGGCCGAGGTGAAGGCACCCCGCGCCGCGGTACGCGCCGCCTACGGAGTGTCCACCAGCCGTAACGCGAAGGTCATCCGCGCGCTTGCGCTCAAGTGGGGCACCCCTGCCGACTAGGCTGGGCGACATGTCCACGAGTCCCGTCGAACTCGACGAGCCGCGGTCCGAGGCCGACATCCAGCTGTCGACTCCGTGGGTCACCATCGTGTGGAACGACCCCGTCAACCTGATGTCGTACGTGACCTCGGTGTTCGTGCGGTACTTCGGCTATGCCAAGTCCAAGGCGGAGAAGCTCATGCTCGAGGTCCACCAGGACGGGCGGTCGGTCGTCTCCACGGGCACCCGTGAGGAGATGGAGCGCGACGTCCAGGCGATGCACGAGTACGGGCTGTGGGCGACCCTCCAGAAGGCGGATCAATGAGGCCCGGCTTCAGCCGTCACCGCCGCTCGGGTCGCTGCTTGGCGACCTTCTCCGCCTTCGAGGCCGACCTCCTGCGGTCGCTCGCCGCCCAGCTGATCGAGCTGCTGCGCAATGAGATGGCCGTGAGCGATCATGGTGATCCGCTCGAGGCCATGCTCGACTTCGCGGGCCCGACCACGCCGCCGGACGATCCCGTCCTGGCGCGCCTCTTCCCGTCGGCCTACGCCGACGACGACGAGGCGGCGGGGGAGTTCCGCAGGTACACCGAGATCTCTCTGCGCGACTCCAAGGCCAGCGCCGCCGCCACCGTGGTGGACACGCTGGAGGAGGCGGGGTTGCCCGACGTCCCGGTGGACGGGCAGGTGATCGACGTGGAGCTCGACGACGCGACCGCCTGGGTCTGGCTGCGCGCGTTCACTGACATGCGTCTGGCGATCGCGAGCCGTCTGGGCATCGATGCCGACCCCGATGCCGAGGAGATGGTCTCGATGGAGGTCGACGACCCGCGCGCGCAGGTCTTCGAGATCTATCAGTGGGTGGGTTTCTTACAGGAGACCCTCGTCGACGCGGCGAGCTGATCCGCCCACTGATCGTCGCTCCGCTCCTCAACGCTCCTCGCTCGGTCCAAAGGCGAGCGAGCTCGCCTTTTGCCCTCACTCGTTCCCGTACCCTTGTTCGGTGCTCACGATCGCCTCCGCCCTTGTCGACGCGATGGTCGCGCACGCCAAGCGCGATCACCCCGATGAGGCCTGCGGCATCATCGCGGGTCCGGAGGGCAGCGATCGCCCTGAGCGCTTCATCCCGATGCTCAACGCCGCTGGCAGCCCCACGTTCTACGAGTTCGACTCCGGCGAGCTCCTGGCGCTCTACAAGGAGATGTGGGCCAACGACGAGGAGCCGATCGTGGTGTATCACTCGCACACGGCCACCGAGGCCTATCCCAGCCGCACGGACATCGGTCTCGCCAACGAGCCGGGCGCGCACTATGTGCTCGTCTCCACACGGGAGAATGGGAATAGCGACGGCCCCGTGGAGTTGAGGTCCTTCAGGATCGTCGACGGCGAAGTGACCGAAGAAGAGATCATCGTCGTCTGACAGTCGTCTGTCCCCAGATCATCCGAGCAGAAGAGGAACACCATGGCCATCGAGGTTCGAATCCCGACCATCTTGCGCACCTACACGGGCGGCGAGAAGGCTGTCGAGGCGACCGGTGACACGCTGGCCGACCTCATCGAGTCGCTGGAGGCGAATCACCCGGGCATCAAGGAGCGGCTCATCGACACGGCGAGCGGATCCGGCGACCTCCGCCGTTTCGTCAACGTCTACATCAACGACGAGGACGTCCGGTTCATCGGCTCGCTCGAGGCCACGCTGAACGACGGCGACCAGGTCGTCATCCTCCCCGCCGTCGCCGGCGGCTGATCGGCAGCGATGAAGTTCCCCAGCCTGCTCGACACCGTCGGAGGCACGCCGCTCGTCGGGCTGCCCCGGCTCTCGCCGTCCCCGAACGTGCGGGTCTGGGCCAAGCTGGAGGACCAGAACCCCACGGGCTCGATCAAGGATCGCGCCGCCCTCAAGATGATCGAGGTCGCCGAGGCCGACGGCACCCTGCGCCCCGGCTGCACGATCCTCGAGCCGACCAGCGGCAACACCGGCATCTCGCTCGCGATGGCCGCCAAGCTCAAGGGCTACCGCATCGTCTGCGTGATGCCCGAGAACACCTCGGTCGAGCGCCGGCAGCTGCTACGCATGTGGGGTGCCGAGATCGTCTCCAGCCCGGCCGCGGGCGGATCGAACGAGGCCGTGCGGGTGGCCAAGCGCATCGCCGAGGAGCATCCGGACTGGGTCATGCTCTATCAATACGGCAACCCGGCCAACGCGCTCGCGCACTACGAGGGCACCGGGCCGGAGATCCTCGCCGATCTCCCCGAGGTCACGCACTTCGTGGCCGGCCTCGGCACCACCGGGACCTTGATGGGCACCGGTCGCTTGTTCCGTGGACACAAACCCCATGTCCGGATCGTCGCGGCTGAGCCGCGCTACGGCGCGCTCGTCTACGGACTGCGTAAACACCACGAGGGCGTCGTACCGGAGCTCTAAGACGAGACACAGATAGA
>JBQCJL010000069.1:0-10568 GCA_051952795.1 Marmoricola sp. | reverse complement strand
AGCTCCCCGCACTCGTAGATCATGGTCTGCGCGTCCCAGGCGAGGTCGGTCGACGACTCACCGGGACCGGCCGCGGTGTAGACGTAGGCGGCGCGGCAGCGGGAGCTCTGCGACTTGACCATCAGGCGGCGGTCGTCGGCGCGGCCGACGGTCACCGGGGACGCACTGAGATTGGCGAGCACGGTGGCTCCGAGCAGCGCCAACTCCGAGGACGGCGGCACCGGCACCCACACGTCCTCGCAGATCTCCACGCCGAGCGTGAGGCCCTCGATGTCGGAGGCCCGGAACAGCAGGCCCGTGCCGAAGGGCACCCCCGCGAACGGGCCCAGGTCGATGGTGGTGCCGGCATGATCGGCGCCCGAGGCGAACCAGCGCTCCTCGTAGAACTCGCGATAGTTGGGCAGGTGCACCTTGGGCACCACCCCGAGGATCGACCCGCGGTGTACGACCACCGCGCAGTTGTACAGGCGGCTGTCCTGGCGCAGCGGCGCACCGACCACGATCACCGGTCCTAGGTCCGCGCTCCCTTCCACGAGCTGTTCGATCGCCGCCGTGGTGGCGTCCAGCAGTGCGTCCTGCAGGAAGAGATCGTCAAGCGAGTAGCCGGTCAGACACAGTTCGGGGAAGACGGCGACCGCGACGCCCTCCTCGTGGCACGCGCGGGCCTGCTCGAGCACCGTGGCGACGTTGACGCCGGGGTCGGCGAGAGCGATGGGGAGGGTGCAGGCCGCCACCCGAGCGAATCCCTGGTCATACGCCGACGTGAACTCCACGCCTTCAGTGTGCCGCAGACACCCTGGGTGATTCACACCACAGCGCCAGGTTGGTGTAATCGGACTAGCGTTGATGTCGGTCCGTGGACTCCATCAGGGAGCTGCGAGATGACGGAGGTCAGTTATGTCTGCCGAAGAGACGGCACCCTACGGAGCGGGCACCCCGGCCCCACTCCATCGCAAGAGGCTACGCACGTCGCATCTTCGCGAGATGAAGGAGCGCGGTGAGCGCTTCGCGATGCTCACCACCTACGACATGTACACCGCGTCGATCTTCGACGAGGCCGGCATCGAGGTGCTCCTGGTCGGCGACAGCGCCAGCAACAACGTGTTCGGCAACGAGACGTCCCTCCCGATCACGGTCGATGAGCTGATTCCGCTGACCCGCGCGGTGTCGCGGAGCGCGAAGCATGCGCTCGTGGTCGGCGATCTCCCCTTCGGCAGCTATCAGGCCAGCCCCGAGCAGGGCTACCTCACCGCCGTGCGCTTCATGAAGGAAGGCGGAGCGCACTGCGTCAAGCTCGAGGGCGGCGCGGAGATGGCGCCGCAGATCGAGCGCATGACCCAGGGCGGCATTCCGGTGATGGCTCACATCGGGTTCACGCCGCAGTCCGAGCACGCGCTCGGCGGCTATCGGGTGCAGGGACGCGGCGACTCGGGCGACCGGATCCTCCGCGACGCCCTGGCCGTGCAGAATGCCGGTGCCTTCGCGGTGGTGATGGAGATGGTCCCCGGTGACGTCGCCGCCAAGATCACCAAGGAGCTGGTGATCCCCACCATCGGCATCGGCGCCGGAGCCGAGTGCGATGGCCAGGTGCTGGTCTGGCAGGACGCCTTCGGCCTGCGCCAGGGACGCTTGCCGAGGTTCGTCAAGCAGTACGCGAACCTGCACGACGAGCTGCTCAGCGCCGCCAGCGCCTATCGCGAGGACGTCCGCGGCGGCACCTTCCCCGGTCCGGAGCACACCTTCTAGGCGCGCCGCGGGGCGGAGCGCAATGCCGCTTGGAAGAATGCCCCCATGGCTCGCACCCCCACCGCTCCTCCGGAGGACTTCGAAGAACACATCGTCGACATCGACGTCGGCGATGAGATGCGAGCGAGCTACCTCGAGTACGCCTACTCGGTGATCTACGCGCGTGCGATTCCGGATGCTCGCGACGGGATGAAGCCGGTGCAGCGCCGCATCCTCTACTCGATGTACGACATGGGGCTGCGGCCCGACCGTGGGCATGTGAAGTCATCGCGCGTGGTCGGCGAGGTCATGGGCCGCTTCCACCCGCACGGAGACTCGGCCATCTACGACGCGCTGGTTCGGCAGGCGCAGTCCTGGTCGATGCGGCTGCCCACGGTGGACGGGCACGGCAACTTCGGCTCCCCCGACGATCCGCCCGCGGCGATGCGCTACACCGAGTGCCGCATGGCGCCGGCCGCGGTCGCGATGACGTCCACGATCGACGAGGACACGGTCGACTTCCGGCCCAACTACGACGGTCGCGAGACCGAGCCCACCGTGCTCCCGGCCGCCATCCCCCACCTGGTCGTCAACGGTGCCACCGGCATCGCGGTCGGCATGGCCACCAACATCGCACCGCACAACCTCACCGAGGTCGTGCAAGCGCTGCGCCACCTGATCAAGCACCCGAATGCCAACCTCGACGCGATCATGAGGTTCATCCCGGGCCCCGATCTGCCGACCGGCGGCAAGATCATCGGGCTGGACGGGATTCGCGACGCCTATGAGAGCGGACGCGGCTCGTTCCGGATGCGCGCCACCGCGCGGATCGAGTCGGTGACGCCGCGGCGCAAGGGCATCGTCGTCACCGAGCTTCCCTACGGCGTCGGCACCGAGCGGGTCATCGAGACCATCAAGAAGCTGGTCCAGGCCAAGAGGCTGCAGGGCATCAGCGACGTCGTCGATCTCACCGATGGCAACCACGGCCTGCGGCTGGTTATCGAGGTCAAGAACGGCTTCCATCCCGAGGCGCTCATCGAGCAGCTCTACAAGCTCACGCCGATGGAGGACTCCTTCGTCATCAATGCGGTCGCCCTGGTCGACGGCCAGCCGCGCACGCTGGGTCTGCTGGAGATGCTCAACGTCTTCCTCGAGCACCGCTACGTGGTCGTGCGACGCCGGTCGACCTACCGCCGCACCAAGGCCGCCGACCGCCTGCACCTGGTCGAGGGCCTGCTGCTCGCGATCCTCGACATCGACGAGGTCATCCAGCTCATCCGCAGCAGCGACAACGCCGAAGAGGCGCGCACGCGGTTGATGAGCGTGTTCGATCTGACCGAGATCCAGGCCAACTACATCCTCGACATGCCCCTGCGACGGCTGACGAAGTACTCCAAGCTCGAACTCGACAAGGAGCGCGACGAGCTCCTCTCCACCATCGAGGGTCTGGACGCGATCCTCGGCGACGAGACCGTGCTGCGCCAGGTCGTCTCCGACGAGCTCGCCGAGGTGGCGAAGACGTTCGGCACTCCGCGCCGCACTGTTCTGCTCGAGTCGTCGGGCGCTGCCACCGCGAGCTCGGCGGCCGCTCCGCTCGAGGTCGCGGACGACCCGTGCTTCGTCTACCTGTCGTCGACCGGCCTAGTCGCGCGGTCGACCGACACCGACCCGCCCGGTGTGGACGGTGGCCGTACCCGCAACGACGTGGTCGTGTCCGCCGTGTCCGCCACCGCCCGCGGTCAGATCGGTGTTCTGACCAGCCTGGGTCGTCTGCGCAAGCTCGACGTGCTCGACCTGCCCACGCTGCCGTCGACCCACCAGCGTCCCAACCTGCAGGGTGGCGCGCCCCTCACCGAGTTCCTGTCGCTCGAGCCCGGTGAGCGAGCCCTGGCGCTGACGAACCTCAGCACCGACTCCCCCGGTCTGGCGCTCGCCACCCGTCAGGGCGTGATCAAGCGGGTCAACCCGGAGGTCCTCTCCAACCGCGACGAGTGGGACGTGATCAGCCTCAAGGACGGCGACACGGTCGTCGGCGCGACGCAGCTGCGCACGGGAGAGGAGACCCTCGCTCTGGTCACGAGTGACGCCCAGCTGCTCCACTTCAGTGCGACCCTCGTGCGCCCCCAGGGCCGCTCCGGCGGCGGCATGGCGGGCATCAAGCTGGCGCCGGGAGCCTCGGTGATCGCGATGGGTGCCGTCGGCGCCGCCGACGCGGTCGTGGTGACCGTCGCGGGCTCCTCGGATGCGCTGCCCGGTACCGACGCCGGCTCGGTCAAGGTGACGGCGCTCAGCGAGTACCCCGCCAAGGGTCGTGCCACCGGCGGCGTGCGCTGCATGCGCTTCCTCAAGGGCGAGGACGCCCTGCAGTTCGCCTGGGTCGGCCCGGCACCCGCCATCGCCGCCGCGGAGAACGGCTCGCCGGTCGACCTTCCGGACCTCGATCCCCGGCGCGATGGCTCCGGCGTCCCGCTCGCCCAAGGAATCGCCGCCTGCGGCGGTCCGCTGGATGTGACGGCTGAGACCGCGGCCCGTGGGACAGTGGAGGCATGATGCGGCGACTCCTCGCGCTGATGGTCACCGGCGCCCTCGCGATTGTCCTGACGGCCTGCGGCAGCAGCAATCACCAGCCGCCGGCTGAGCGGCTGAAGGCGGCCAAGGCATTCCTCGACAACAGCCAGGCCATCACCTTCAATCTCTCGACACCCTCGGTCCCCAGCGGAGCGACGGCGGTGCTGGCCGCGACGGGGTACGGGACCCACCAGCCCGGATTCAAGGGCAGCATCAAGGTGGTGTTCGCGGGGCTTCCGACCAACGTGCCGGTGGTGGCCGTGGACGGGAAGGTGTGGGCTCAGGTGCTCGGCCCCTGGCAGGTCATCGATCCGGCCCAGTACGGGGCGCCGAACCCCGCCTCCCTGATGAGCAAGACGAACGGCCTCTCCTCGCTGCTGACCTCGGCGACCGGCATCGACCGCGGATCGCAGACGCGCGAGGGCAACAAGATCGTGACGACCTATCGCGGCAGCGTTCCGGGATCCGTCGTGGCGCGGTTCATCCCGGTAGCCAACGCCAAGGTCGCGTTCCCGGTCTCGTTCTCGCTGACCGATGACAATCACCTGACCGCCGCGACGATCACCGGTCCCTTCTTCGCGCACGCAGCGAACGTCACCTACA
The DNA here is from genome assembly GCA_051952795.1 of Marmoricola sp. Classification (GTDB taxonomy): domain Bacteria; phylum Actinomycetota; class Actinomycetes; order Propionibacteriales; family Nocardioidaceae; genus Marmoricola. Next base: position 5,672 of record JBQCJL010000069.1, on the reverse strand, counting down.
CGGTGACCATGGCGACCTGCGCCGACTGCAAGCCCGTCACGCCGCCGACGTCGTGACCCGAGCCGCGCGCCTCCAGCTCAGCCTCGCTGCGCTGGCAGTCGCCTTCGCCGCAGCCGACACCTACGTGGTGGTGCTGGCGCTGCCGTCGATGATGACGACCGCCGGTCTGAGCGTCGATCAGATCCAGCGAGCCGCCCCGATCATCTCGGGCTTCCTGCTGGGGTACGTCGCGATCCTCCCCCTGATCGGCCGGATCTCCGACCTCCGCGGTCGGCGGCCGGTACTGGTGGCGTCCCTGCTGATCTTCGCTCTCGGATCCTTGATCACCGCCCTCGCCACCAGCCTCGGGGTCCTCGTCGCCGGCCGATTCCTCCAAGGCCTGGGAGCGGGCGGACTCGTGCCGGCAACGCTGGCGCTCGTCGCGGACCTCTATCCGGTCGAGCGTCGCGCGGTCCCGCTCGGCATCGTCTCCGCGGTCCAGGAGATCGGATCCGTGATCGGCCCCCTGTTCGGCGCGCTGATCCTGGCCGTGAGCGACTGGCAGACCATCTTCTGGGCCAATCTGGCCATGGGGCTGCTGCTCGCCGTCGCGATCCGGTTCGCCGACGATCAGCATCGCGGAGCTCGTGGATCGAGACCCGACTACCTGGGCGGCCTGCTCGTCGCCCTCGCCCTCACCGGCCTGGTCCTCACGCTGAAGCAACCCGCGTCGCTGGTGAACGACGTCGTGCTCGGATGGCCCTTCGTTCCGCTCACCGGGTCGTCGACCTGGCTCGCCCCCCTCACGCTCCTGACGATCGCCCTGGCGCTCGCCGCGGTGCTGCGCTTCTGCCTCGCGGCCACCCCGCTGGTCGACGTCCGCGGGTGGGCCAGAAGCGCGGTCCAGGCCGATCTGATCGGCGCCTTGATCCTCGCCGTGGCCCTGGCCGGCGTGATCTTCGCCTTCGCCACGGCCGACCCCGCGCAGGCGGACCTCTCCGGCCATGCCGGATGGTGGCTGGCCGGGGCTCTGGTCGCGCTCGCGGCGTTCGTCGTGAGGATGCGCGCGGCGCGGGATCCCCTGGTACCGCCGGGCGCCCTCAAGCAGCGGCCGGCCTGGGCGAGCCTGGTCGCGAACTTCTTCGTGGGCTGTGCGCTGATCGCCGCGCTGGTCGAGATCCCGACGTTCGCGCGTCTGACCGAATATCCGGACTCGCAACTCGGGGCCGCGATGGTGCTGCTCCGCCTGCTCGTCGCCGTGCCGATCGGTGCGGTGCTCGGTGGCTGGCTCACCAGGAAGATGCCCACCGGAGCGGTCTGCGCGGTCGCGATGACGGCCGTGGCCATCGCCGACGTGGTCTTCTCCCACTGGGGACCGAACAGCTTGTCCTCGGTCTGGGCCACCGCTCCCCTGCTGCTCGCCGGGCTCGGCTTCGGCTTGGCGCTGGCGCCCTTGAACAGCGCCCTGCTGGCTGCGACCGATGCCGCGGTCCACGGTCTGGCGAGCGCCTTCGCGGTGGTCGCCCGCATGATCGGCATGCTCGTGGGCGTGTCTGCCCTGACCGAGATCGGACTGCACCAGTTCTACGCGGCGAGCGCGCGGCTGCCGCTCGCCACCACGATCTGCGGACACGGCCTCACCAGCTGCCCGGCCTACGACGATCGGCTCCAGGCCGCGGTCATCAGCCAGATCTCGGTCATCTTCGCGGGCGGCGCGGTGTGCGCGGCCCTGGCGGGTGTGGTGGCACTGATCGGCTCGACGCGCGCCACCACCTCGTCGGGAGTCATTGCGTGAGCTCGGCGACGTGCAGCCTCAGCTCGCTCGCGGTGGCTGAGGACGCGATCGGATCGGCGCAGGCAGGGCGAGCCTGGGTCTGCTTGGAGCAACCCGGCGCCTGGGGTCCCAAGGCGTTCACCTCGTCGCATCTGGATCCGGTGATCGGCAAGGCCTTCGAGGAGGCCGCGTCGTCGGCCGGCGTGCGCCCGCAGCTGATCCGCGCGCCCGGCCGGCACCCCGAGGCCGGATCGGGACCGCGACAGGTGCTGGTCGCCTCGACCGATCCGACGTCGCCCTGGTTGCTCGGCGGCCAGGTCGAGGACCCACGCCGGATCCTCGACCTCGACTTCGAGGCGATCGCCCGGGGTGAGCAGCCACGGTGGCCCGAGTTGGAGCCGCTCCTTCAGCCGGTGCTGTTGGTCTGCACCAATGGGCGTCGCGATGTCTGCTGCGCCACCCTGGGTCGTCCGGTGGCCGACGCGGCGGCCGCGGCGCATCCCGGTCGTGTCTGGGAGGCGAACCACCTCTCCGGCCATCGCTTCGCCGCCACGACCGCGCTCCTTCCCTCCGGTCACGTCCACGGCCGGGTGCTCGACGGCGCTCTCGTTCTCGAGGCCGCCGACCGAGGCGAGCTCCTCGCCGCCGGCTGGCGCGGTCGGTCGACCTGGCCGGCCGAGGCCCAGGTCGCGGAGGCCACCGTCCGCGAACGCGAACGGATCTGGGACCTCGACGGTCTCCAGGTGAACGCAGAGGGCCCGCACTGGTCCGTCTCCATCGGCCGGCGCTCCTGGGTGGTGGAGGTCAGCACGCACACCGACGGAATGGCGCCGCCCTCCTGCGGCAAGGAGCCGGAACCCGTGCGCAGGTTCACTTCCGCGGTCCAGTAACGTCGAGGCCATGCCTTCCGACTTCGACGATCTCCTTGCGGCGAACCGCACGTTCGCCGAGAACTTCCCCTATGCCGGATTCGACGGCGTGGCCCGCGCGGGCGTCGCGCTGGTCACGTGCATGGACTCGCGCATCGACCCGCTCGGGATGCTCGGTCTCAAGGCCGGCGACGCGAAGATCTTCCGCAACCCCGGCGGTCGCGTCAGCGAGGCCGCCCTCGAGGCGCTGGTGCTGAGCACGCACCTTTTGGGCGTCAACCGGATCCTCGTGGTTCCGCACACCCGCTGCGCCATGGCCTCCAGCACCGAGGACGAGCTTCACGAACGCGTGACGGCCTCGGCCGGCGTGGACTCCACGTGGCAGCCGTTCCACGTGATCGGCGACCAGGTCGCCTCGCTGCGCCACGACCTCCAGCGCGTCCGGAGTCACCCGCTGATCCGCAAGGACACCGCCATCGGCGGCTTCATCTACGACGTGGACAGCGGTCTCCTCAACCCGATCGACTGACGGAGGTTGAGGAGCGCCGCAGGCGCGTCACGAAACCCCGACCACGGAGGTTGAGGAGCGCCGCAGGCGCGTCACGAAACCCCTAGCTCCTGAACCGCCCGGAGAAGGCTCGCAGCGGCAGGTCGGCGCTCGTGATGACGCCCGGCTCGGCGGCGATCACGGACTTGATGGCATGCAGGGCCGGCATCCCGGTGACCGTCATGCCGATCGACGCGAAGTCCTCCGGCTTGGACAGATCGGCGCCGGGCGCGGGGAAGATCATGTGCTTGTTGTAGATCTGCGGATCACCGGTGATCTGTGTGATGTAGCAGCCCTTGATGTCCCAGCGCGGCTCGGTGTGGGGCGTCATCTGCCATTCGATGTGCGTCTCCACGCGCGGCACGCCGTCCACCAGGCCCTGGTACTTCACGTAGCTGCCACCCAGCGATCCCTGCGGCAGCTGGTACCAGCCGAGATCGACGTCCTTGGTGCAGGCACCGAGTTCGTAGGAGAACGTGACCTCGTCGAGCTCCAAGCCGAACGCATCCGCCATCATCCAGACGGAGTCGGCGAACACCTCCGTGTACTTGCGCAGCATGTCGGGCAGCGCGGGATCGTCGACGGGCAGACCGTAGCCGACTTCGCGCCAGGTGTCGGCGGAATGATGACAGGAGACGTCGACCGACTCGATGGTGGTGACGTTCTCGATCTCCGCGACATCCGCGGAGACGACGATCCCCAGGATCTGGTTGAGGCCGGGATTCATGCCGGTGCCGTAGAACGTGGCACCCCCGCGCTTGGCCGCCTCGTCGATGATCTCGGTCCACGGGCGACCCGAGGGATGCGGGTGGTTGGCGTTGCGGTGGTGTCCGGTGATCCAGTCGGCGGTGGTGACGATGTTGATGCCCGCCTCGAGCACCTGCAGGTACAGGTCCTCATCGGGAAAGACGCCGTGAAAGGTGACGACGTCAGGCTTGGCCGCGATGATCTCGGCGACCGTTCCGGTCGCCACGACGCCCACCGGATCGATGCCGGCCAGCTCTCCGACGTCGCGGCCGACCTTGTCGGCGCTGTAGCAGTGCACACCGATCAGCTCGAGGTCAGGGTGCCTGCCGATTCGCTTGATCATCTCGCTGCCCACGTTGCCGGTCGCAACCTGGAAGACGCGGATGGGTCCTGCCGACATATCAGCTCTCCTCGGAGTCGGGATAGAACTGCTGCGCCCAGTTGCGCAGCGCGGTGAAGCCTGCGTACTCGCCGCGCGAGAGCGCGGCCTGATCCGCGTACCTCTGGTGCGACCAGATCACGATGTCCGCCTCGAGTTGCTCGATGACGTACCGAGCGTTCTTGATGGCGGCGGCCTCGGACGCCTCCTCGGGAAGCGAGGGATCGCGGCCGATCCACACCGAGAAGTGGACATCGCAGGTCGCGTCGTCGACCGGCGTCACCGCTGTCGCGGTGCGGTTGTCGATCATGCCGTGGCTGCGGGTCACCGCGAGGCCGAGACCGCAGTTGATCGCCTCGACCCCGCTGTCGACCTCCTCGATGCTGCCCGGCGAGCCCTCGAAGGCGACGGTGAAGTCGACGTAGGACAACGGCTCGTCGAAGTCCTGTCGCGTGAAGAGCGGGACGATCGGCACCTTGTGCACGTACTTGAAGTGCGCGAAGTCGACGCCGTTCTCCAGCACGTACTGGGGGTGCAGCTCGAGCGCGGGGTCGAAGAGCACGCAGTCCGGATAGGTCGGGTGGTAGTCCGCCGCGGTCTTGCCGTCGTCCCACGCGGTGAAGATGTCGGGCACCTCGAAGTAAGGCTCGCGTCGCTCCACGTCGTGCCAGATGTAGATGCTCTCGTTGCGTTCGACGGTGGGGTAGGTCCGGATCTTCTTCCCCAGGTTCGGACGGTCCTCGTACGGGATGCAGACGTTGCGACCGGCCGCGTTCCACTGCCATCCGTGGAAGGGGCACTGGATGGCGTCCTCGACGACGGTGCCGCCATAGCCGAGGTGGGCGCCGAGATGCTGGCAGTAGGCGTCCATCACCGTGACGGCGCCAGATTCACCTCGCCAAGCGATCAGTTCCTCCCCGAAGTAGCGCAGGCGATGGACCTGGCCGACGGGAACCTCGGCGGACCACGCCACCTGGAACCAGCCGGTCGGCTTCATGCTCAGCGTCGGCTTCACCGCTCCCACCTCCATCCAGAATGATCATTCTGTTCTGCATAACGTACAATCTGATCTGGCATCTGGGAAGAGGTGAGGACATGACAGCGGAACCGATCAGCATCGAGTCGGCGCGGCGCGACATGTATCGGCGGCAGATCCTGAACGCCGCTGAGGTCGAGTTCAGTCGCACGGGCTTCGCCAGCACCAAGATGAGTGCCATCGCGAAGACCGCGGACCTCTCCCTCGCGACCCTGTACAAGAACTTCGCCGGGAAGTCGGAGATCTGGGACAGCCTGCATGCCGAGCGGATGGCGGACCTGCTCGCCAGGGTCAGCGCGGAGAGTGACCGCTCCGCCACCGCCCTCGATCGCATCCTCGGG
>JBQCJL010000068.1:0-9018 GCA_051952795.1 Marmoricola sp. | reverse complement strand
CGTTCTTCGCCGAGCTCGTCGAGGGCGAGCCGCGCCCGACTGAGCACGTCGACGCCCGGTGGCTGCGCCCAGCCGCCTTGGACGCGCTCGACTGGGCGCCCGCAGACCTGCCGACCGTCCGGCTGCTGCGTGAGGACAATCACGGCCGGTGAGACCGCCGTCACGCGTCGCGATATAGCCGACGGACACGTCGGAAAAATACGCTGATGAAATGCGTTCAATAGCGGCATTCGCGGTGCGCCGGGCCCCCGTCGTCCTCCTGCTCTGGCTGGTGGTGATCGCAGGTTTCAACGTGCTGGTCCCGCAGCTCGACAAGGTGATCGCGCACGACACCACCGCGTTCATCCCGTCGTACGCGACGTCGATGAAGGCCTTCCGCGATCTCGACCGGGAGTTCGGGGACGGCCACAGCCAGGCCTTCGCGTTCGTCGCTGTCGAGCGCCGCTCCGGCATCACGCAGCGCGACGAGCTCTGGCTCCAGTCCCTGACCGCCAAGCTCGCGGCCGATCCGACGCACTTCAGCGGCGTGCCCGATCTGACGCAGCCGGGAATGCTGGACGCTCTCCTCAGCAAGGACCATCAGGCGCTGTATCTCCAGATCGGTCTGCCCGGTCCGGTCGGTGCCCCGCAGACCGACGACCAGGTGAAGGCCCTGCGAGCGCAGGTCGCACTCGCTCCCCCGGGTCTCACGGCGTACGTGACCGGCACGCCCGCGACCATCGCGGATACGCAGAACTCGATCCAGCACAGCATCGCCAAGATCACCCTGATCACCGTCGTCCTGATCGGCGTGATCCTGCTCCTGCTCTATCGCTCGATCCCCATGACGGTCGCGGTGCTGTCCTTCATCGGCGCAGCGCTCGGGCTCGGACGCGGCGTGGTGGCGCTCGCCGGCGAGCATCACCTCTTCCACGTCTCGACGTTCACCGCGTCGTTCGTGACGGCCATCGTGCTCGGTGCATCGACCGACTACGCGATCTTCCTGCTGAGCCGTTTCCATGAGCTGCGCCGCGCTGGCGTGGAGGCGCACGAAGCGACCCGCCAGGCGACGGTGAACACCGCGTCGGTGATCGTCGGATCGGCGCTCACGGTGGCGCTCGCGCTCGCCTCGATGGCCTTCGCCCACATCGCGATGTTCCACACCACAGGTCCTGCGGTCTCGTTGGCGATCCTGTCGACGCTCGCGCTCAGCCTGACCTTCCTGCCCGCCCTGATGGCCTTCGCGGGGCCGCGCGGCTGGCTCGATCCGAAGCCGCAGCGGGCCGAAGCCCGTTGGAGCCGGCTCGGCGACGCTGTGGTGAGCAAGCCCGCGAGGGTGCTGGCGTGGGGCCTGATCCCCCTTCTGCTCCTGGCGCTGTTCTTCCCCTTCGCCAAGGTCTCCTACGACCAGCGCCGCACCTTGCCCGCCGGTGAGGAGAGCACGAAGGGCTACCAGCTTCTCGATCGTCACTTCCCGCCCAACGAGGTGCTGGCCGACTACATCGTGATCAGGACCGACCGCAACGTTCGCAACTCGACCGATCTGGCCTTCGTCGAGAAGGCTGCGGGGGCGGCCGCGGCCGTGCCCGGCGTCGCGTCGGTGCGGACGGTGACGCGACCCCTGGGCACCCCGCTCACGCAGGCGTCCCTCGCCTACCAGATGCGGCAGGCCGGCCGTCAGCTCGGCGCCGCGTCGACGCAGGTGGCGCACGGCGCACAGGCCGGACGTCAGCTGAACTCCGGAGCCGAGCAATTGAGCGCGGGCGCGAGCAAGGCAGCGTCCGGAGCCCAGCGCATCCTGACCGGGGCGAACCAGTTGGCCTCAGGTCTGCCGGCCCTCGCCAACGGCGCGACGTCGGCCCGCGATGGCAGCGCCCAGCTGCAAGCGGGAGCGCACCTCCTGGCGACATCGCTGAGCACCGGTGCGGACCAGGCCCAGGTGGCGGTCAGCAGCCTCGGTCTCGCCTACAGCGCGCTCCAGCAGAGCCCCTTCTGCGGACTCGACCCGTACTGCGCCCGCGCCCGCGCCGGCATCGGGCAGATCTACGCGGCCGAGCGCGACCGGCTCGTCCCCGGGATGCGCCAGGCCGCGGCGGCCGCCAGCCGGATCGCCTCCGGCGCCGCGTCCCTGACCAGCGGCCTCAGTCAGCTCCAGACCGGCCTGATCCGGGCCGACGCAGGCGCCGCGCAACTGCGCAGCGGCCAGGCCCTCCTCGCCTCCAAGCTCGGCGACCTCGCGCAGGGAGCCGGTCAGGTAGCGAGTGGGACGGGTCAGATCGCCAGCAAGGTCTCCGGCCTCGGATCGGGACTCTCGTCGGCGTCCACCTTTCTCCAGGGCGCCGGCTCGACCGCGACTCGCAGCCGCTCGGGCGGTTTCTACCTGCCACCGGCCGCCTTCCGCGATCCTCGCTTCGCCACGGCCAGCACCGCCTTCGTGTCATCGGACGGCAAGGCGGTTCGGATGATCGCGGTGAGCGCTACCAACGCCTTCGGCAACGCTGCGATGGATCGGGTCCCGCATCTCGCGGCGGCCGTGAAGAAGGCGCTCGCCGGCACGCCGTTGGCCGGCGCCCGGGTGGAGGTCACCGGGCTGGCGGCCGCGGACCGGGACATTCAGACGCTCGCCGGCGAGGACTTCGACCACACGGCGCTCACCGCCCTGATCGTGGTCCTGATCATCCTGCTGCTGCTGCTCCGCAGCCTGCTGGTCTCCGTGTTCCTGCTCGCCTCCGTCGTGCTCTCCTATGCCGCGGCCGTGGGTCTCGGCGTGCTGGTGTGGCAGGACCTCCTCGGCAAGCCGTTGGACTGGACGATCCCCTCGATCGCCTTCGTCCTCCTAGTCGCCGTCGGCGCCGACTACAACATGCTGCTCGTCAAACGCATCCACGACGAGGCGCCGAACGGCGAGAAGCACGGCATCGCCCATGCGGTCTCGGTGACCGGCAGCGTCATCACGGCTGCCGGACTGATCTTCGCTGCCAGCATCTTCGCGATGATGGCGGGCAATGTGCTCACGCTTCAACAGCTCGGATTCACGATCGGCATGGGCCTGCTGCTCGACACGTTCATCGTGCGCACGCTGGTCGTACCCGCGTTCGCCACCCTCATGGGACGCAACCTGTGGTGGCCGAGCAACCGAGGGGGCACCCGGGGCGCGCGGGCGACGGCAGAGCCCGTCCTGGTCCCCGCCGGGCGTCCCGCCGTGCCGCCGCCTCCGCCGAGGGAAGATCGGTGATTCTGCCGAGGTGACCTGGCAGACCTCTTCGTGGAGGAGGTCCGATACCAGGACGTCCCCTATCGCTGAGGCGACAGCAGACCCTTGGCGATATGCGTGACCTGAACCTCGTTGGAGCCCGCGTAGATCATGAGCGACTTGGCGTCCCGCGCCAGTTGCTCCACCCGGTACTCCGCCATATATCCGTTTCCACCGAACAGTTGCACGGCGTCCATCGCTACGTCGGTGGCGGCCTCGGTGGAGTACAGCTTCATCGCGGAAGCCTCAGCCAGTGTCGGCAGCTTCTTCGCGGCCACCCGCTCGATCGCGTTGAAGACCATGGTCTGAACGTTCAGCCGCGCGACCTCCATCCTGGCCAGCTTGAGCTGGATCAGCTGGAAGTCCGCGATCGGCTTGCCCCACAGCTCGCGCTTCTTCGCGTAGTCGATCGAGAGCCGGTGGCACTCGTTGATGATGCCGAGCGAGAGGATCGCGCAGCCGACGCGCTCGCCGATGAAGCCTTCACGTGCGGACTGGCGGCCGTCGTTGGCCTTGGTGCCCTTCTGCAACGCGGCCTCGCCGCCCAGCAGCCGATCCATCCCGAGGTGCACGTCGTCGAAGAACAGCTCGCCCGTCGGAGAGGACATCATCCCCATCTTCTTGAACGGGTTGCCCCGGACGAAGCCAGGGTCATCCTTCTCGAGCACGAAGGCGAGCACCGGCCGGTCACGGATGGGGGTGCCATCACCCTCGTCGAGCTTGGCGTAGACGACCGCGACATCGGCGAACGGGCCATTGGTCGCGAAGGTCTTGCTGCCGTTGAGGACGAAGCCGTCGCCGTCGCGACGCACCGTCGTCTTCATCCCGCCGAAGGCATCCGAACCGGCGTCCGGCTCCGTGATGGACCAGGCCGCGATCGACTCCAGGGTGACGATCTTGTCGAGCCAACGCTCCTTCTGCTCCAGCGTGCCCTTCTGGGCGATCGTCGCCCCGGCGAGGCCCAGGGAGACGCCTACCGAGGCGATGGTGCCGAGGCTGACGCCGGTCCACTCGCTGACGACGACGGCCGCCATGGAGACCAGGTCGTTCATCAAGCTCGGGGGCCGCTCGCCAGTGCGTTCCTTGGCGACATAGGTCGCCTCGGCCTCGGCGCACTCCTTCGTCAGCATCTTCTGGACGGAGTCCGCCGCCATCGCTCCGATGCCGAAGTCCTCCCAGAACTTGCGGGCGATCTCGTACGGCGGGACCTTGCCGGTCTCCAGATCGTCGAGATGCGGCCGCACCTCCTTGTCGATCCAGTCACGGACGGCGGACTGGATCGCGAGGTCGGACTCAGACCACTCGATCATGCCCAACCCCGCACAGCCTGGGCGATGCCCTCGATTGTCCAGTCCGCGTCGGTCTCCGCCGTCTGGGTCACGTGCCAGCCGCTGAGCTCCTGCACCGAGCCGCCGCTGATCGCGAACACCTTGCCGTTGACCGGGCAGTCCTCCGTGCTGAGCCACGCCACCAGGGGCGAGATCTGGGCGGGCGAGAACAGGTCGGGCTCGCCCTCCTCCGGCTCGGCCGCGAAGATCGCACCCATCCCCGGGGTGGCCAGCGTGAGGCGCGTGCGCGCGATCGGGGCGATCGCGTTGACCCGTACTCCGAAGTTGCTGAGCTCCCCAGCGGCCACGAGCGTCAGCGCCGCGATGGCGGCCTTGGCCGCACCGTAGTTGCCCTGACCGGCGTTCGGGACCGTCACCCCGGAGGCCGACGCCGTGTTGACGATCGCGCCCGAGACCTTCTCCCCTGCCTTCGACCTGGCTTTCCAGTACTGCGCCGCGAACCGCGTCGTGGCCGCGTGACCCTTGAGGTGCACCGCGACCACCGAGTCCCAGTCCGCCTCGGAGATGCCGGCCAGGAAGCCGTCACGGAGGATGCCGGCGTTGTTGACCAGCACGTCCAGCCCACCGAACTCCGCGACGGCCTGCTGTATCAGCGCCTCGGCGCCGGCCCAGGTGGCCACGTTGTCGGTGTTGGCGACAGCCCTGCCGCCGGCCGCGACGATCTCGTCGACGACCTGCTGAGCCGGGCCGGCGTCGGAGCCGGACCCGTCGTTGGCGCCGCCGAGGTCGTTGACGACGACGCTGGCACCCTCCCGGGCGAAGAGCAGCGCGTGCTCCCGGCCGATGCCGCGCCCCGCGCCGGTGATGACCGCTACCCGGCCGTCCAATGCGCCCATGACGATCAGTTCTCCTCTGCGATGTCGCGAATCTCGGCGAGACCGTCCTTGAGGACGACGTCGTCGCCGACCTTGGTCTCGTAGGCGTAGCTGGTGACGCCGTCGGCGGTGCCCACCTTCCACACGGTGGTGGTGATGTCCTGGCCGGGCAGCACGGGCTTGGCGAAGCGCACCGCCAGGCGGCGCAGGCGCGCCGTGTCGGATCCCGCGAGCTCGGTGAGGATCGCCCATGAGCTGAACGCCATCGTGCACAGGCCGTGCGCGATGATCCCCGGCAGGCCCGCGTCCTTGGCGACCGCGTCGTCCAAGTGCAACGGCACCGGGTCGCCGGATGCTGGCGCATAGCGGAAGGTCTGGTCGTCGTCCACGTGCTGAGTGACCACGGCGACCGGCTCGGTGTGACGAACCGACTCCACGAAGGAGTGGTGGGGAGCCAGCACACCTACGGTGTCACCTGTCGAGGCGTCCGCGCCCCGGAAGAACATCGTGCTGTTCTGGGAGTTGACCAGCTCGCCGTCGGCGTCGGTGCACTCGATGTAGACGTTGGCGCGGGTGCCGTTGGGCAGCCCCTCCCACCCCTTCATCTGCGCGCGCGACGTCAGCGTCTCCCCGGCTCTGATCGGGCGGTGGAAGACGAAGTCCTGCTCGCCGTGCAGGCCGCGCCCGAAGACCGCCAGCGGCACGACCTCGAGCGCAGGCTCGAGCATCGAGTCGAAGACGGGCACGATGGCGAACACGGGGCTCGCGATCTCGCCGGCGAGGTGAGCCGGGATCGGGTCGTTGGTCGCCTCGGCGTAGGCGGTGATGCGCTCGGAAACGACCTCGAACGTCTGCGGTTCGGTCCAGACGTCGAGGCCCTCCTTGTTGAACGTGGCCGTCACGCCGACGCCAGTGCTTCGAGCTTGGCCAGCGAGGCGTCGAGGTTGGCCAGCATGTCCTTCTCGACGGCCTTGCCCAGCGCGCCGACGATCATCGCGCCCTCGAAGTCGGCCGAGACGGTCACCGCGGAGCCATCGCCATCGGGAATGACGGAGGTGGTGAGCTTGACCTTGACGCCCGCCATGCCGGTACCGCTCTGGGTGACAGACGTCGGTGCATCGAACTCGTCGACCGTCCACTCGATCTTGTTGGCCATGCCGAGCATGACGACCTTCTCGACGAGACGGCTGCCGGTCGTGATGGTCGCTGGCGGCTCCTCGAGCCACTTCTCGTGGATGGTCAGCCATTCACCGCGGCGAGCGTTGTCGGTGAACAGGGCGAAGACCTGCTCAGGCGCGGCGGCGACGGTCTTGGTGGTCTCTACATGTCCCATGGATCGTTCCTTCGAGGTCGGGGGCGGGGATGAGTGGTGGGTTCAGCGGTTCGCGCGCTGATAGATGCTGACGACGGCGGTTCCGCCGACGCCGATGTTGTGCTGCAGCGCGGCGGTCACGTTGTCCACCTGACGCTGGTCGGCCGCGCCGCGCAGCTGCCAGGTGAGCTCGGCACATTGCGCCAGGCCCGTGGCGCCGAGCGGGTGACCCTTGGAGATCAGACCGCCGGACGGGTTGACGACCCAGCGACCGCCGTAGGTGGTGTCGTTGTTGTCGAGCAACGTGCCGGCCTCGCCCTCGGAACACAGGCCGAGCGCTTCGTACAGCAACAGTTCGTTGGCCGAGAAGCAGTCGTGCAACTCGATGACCTGGACGTCCTCGGGGCCGAGCTGAGCCATCTCGTACGCCTTCTGGGCGGCCTTGACGTTCATGTCGTAGCCGACGACGTCCTTGGCGCTGCGCGAGTCGAACGTGCTCGCGAAGTCGGTGGTGAGACCCTGGCCCACGATCTCGACGGCGTGGTCGGCCAGGTCGTGCTTGTCCACGTACGCCTCGCTGGCCAGCACCGCGGCACCCGACCCGTCCGAGGTCGGCGAGCACTGCAGCTTGGTCAGCGGCGAGTAGATCATCGGCGCGTCCATGATCTGATCGAGCGTGTACTCGTCCTGGAACTGCGCGTACGGGTTGTTCACCGAGTGCTTGTGATTCTTGTAGCCGATCTGGGCGAAGTGCTCCAGCGTGGTGCCGTACTTCTCCATGTGCTCGCGGCCGGCAGCACCGAACATCCACGGAGCCGGCGGGAACCGGACCTCGGAGATCTCGGCAAGAACCTGCAGGTGGTTGGCGACGGGGTTCTCCCGGTCATTGAACGTCGAACCCAGCGAGCCCGGCTGCATCTTCTCGAACCCGAGCGCCAGCGTCAGGTCCGCCTGACCTGAGCGGATCGCCTGCGCCCCGAGGTACAGCGCGCTGGACCCGGTCGAACAGTTGCTGTTCACGTTGAACAGAGGAATGCCAGTCAGGCCCAGCTCGTACGCGGCACGGTGGCCGCTGCACGATTCGCCGTAAACGTAGCCGACGTAGGCCTGCTCGATCGCCGCGTAGTCGACGCCGGCGTCCTGGAGCGCCTTGGTCCCGGCCTCCTTGGCCATGTCCGGGTAGTCCCAGCCTTCGCGCCGGCCTGGCTTCTCGAACTTGGTCATGCCGACGCCGATCACGAACACGCGATTATTTGTCTTCGCCACGGCGTGAAGTCTGGCCCGAGAAAGCGGCTGGACGGCTGATCATTCCGCTCGCACCAATTGACAATTTCGCTCAGGCGGCGACGGGCCAACGGCGTGAACGGTGACGAAAGAGCCCAGAACCTCGGACGCGGGTTGCTACGGTCCCCTCGTGAAGCCTCATCCCCAGACCGGACCGGCGGTGCCCGCCGACGTCATCGACGCCGCCGTTCGACTGGCCGAGAGCCGCCAATGGGACGTCGACGCCGTCCTGGTCGACGTCGGGATCTCGCCACTTCTCCTCAGGAAGGGGCCTCTCCGACTGAGTGAGGATCAAGTCGTCAGACTCGTCCAATACGTCTGGAACCTCACGGACGACGAGCTGCTCGGCATCTCCCCTCACCGGCTCCCCCGCGGAACGTTCCGCCTCCTCTGCTACGCGCTGTTGGGAGCAAGCGACCTCCAGGACGCGCTCGATCGACTCGAGGGCTTCCTGCGCGCCATCCCGGCGATTCCGCTCCGGATCGTGCACGACGAGTCCCCCGGCATGTTCGCGATCGTCCTCGCCATCGCCCCCCAGGACGAGATCAGCCGTCTGGGCGTCGCCATCGGGCTCGGCACGGTGTCGCGGGTGCTGGCATGGATGTTGCGCAGCAATGTGACGCCGTTGCGCGTCGAGTTGCCGTACCCGCGCCCAGCCGATCTCGCCGTGCACCGCGTCATGCTCGACGGCCCCATCACCTTCAACGCGACCCGCGCGGCCGTCGTCGTCAGTGACGACTGGCTCACCGCACCGTTGATGCGGGACGAGCGCGATATCGACGAGTTCGTCGCCAGCTCTCCGCGCGCCCTGATCAGCCCGCCGCGCTATCAGCGGACGACATGCGCTCAGGTTCGCCGACTCCTGGAGACCGGGATGAGCCGCGGCAGCGTTCCGTCCGTCGACGACCTGGCTCACCGCCTGGCGATGAGCCCGCAGACCCTCCGCCGCAGACTGTCGGAGGAAGGAACCAGTGCCCGGCAGCTGAGCCAAGACGTCCGTCGAGAGATCGCGGTCGAGGCTCTCAC
>JBQCJL010000067.1:0-7220 GCA_051952795.1 Marmoricola sp. | reverse complement strand
CCCCCGAGGTCCACCCCGCGCTCCCCCGCCAGCGGGTGCACCCGCACCACGGGAGGCACCGTCTCGTAGGCGATCGCGTTGAACTCGGCGCGATAGGCCTCCGCCTTCTCGTCGATCGCCTCCGGCGGCACCGCATAGTCGTAGTCGTTGGTGTGGACCGCCCACAGGGTGTCCGCGAACGCACGGAGCGGAGCCGGCAGGTCACGGTAGGCCGCACCAGCGTTGGCGATGAGCGTCTCACCGCCATAGGGCGGAAGCACGACGCTGCGCAACGTCGTCACCTGCGGCGGATTGAGCACGAAGGTGACGTCGGTGTGCCACTGGTTGGCGCGACCGCGGTCACTGTCGACCGGGAGCACGTTGGGCGCTCCCGGCTCGGCCGCGACCGTCGGGTGTGCCGTGGTGAGCGAGCCGAGCGAGCGGGCGAAGCGCTCCTGGCCGGCGTCGTCGAGGTCGACGTCCTTGACCACCAGCGCCTTGTGCTCGTTGAGCGCGTGCCGGACGGCGTCGGCATCGGCTGGCGACAGCTCGGTGGAGAGGTCGAGACCTCGGATCTCAGCGCCGATGCGTGCGCCGAGCTTGTTGATGGTGAACGTGGTCATGCGATGGTTCCTTTGCAGAGTGGAATAAGAGGGATGGCGACGCACAGCAGGTGCGGCGCAGACATCGCTGCGTGGTGGTCCGCATCAGGTCCACGGCGATGCGCCGGGTGAGTCGCGCGCTCATGCCGAGATCCGTCGGAAGCCGCTGCGGTGGAAGACCAGCGGCAGTCCGTCCGCGACCACCGACCGCGCGTGCACCTGGAGGAGCACGATGGTGTGATCCCCCGCCGGCACCTCGCGGAAGACGCTGGTCTCGAAGTGCGCGATGCCGTCCATCACGAACGCCGCACCGGAGGGCGCGGTAGCCAGCGCCATGCCGTCGAACCGGTTGGCCACCGGACCTCCCAGTTGGCGGGCGAGGGCGCCATGGTGGTCGGCCAGCACGGTGATGCCGAGGCGCGAAGCGCGCCGCAGGTCGGGCCAGGTCTTGGACCCGTTCGCCAACGAGATCGAGACCAGCGGGGGGTCGAGGCTGACCGAGGTGAAGGAGCTGGCGACGAGCCCGGCGGGCTGACCTTCGATGCGCGCCGCAAGAGCGACCACACCCGACGGGAACGCTCCGAAGACCTCCCGCAGCCCGGCCGCGGACAGGTCCTGGTTGGTGGCGAAGATGGTCATGCCAGAACACCACCGAGCTGGCGACGCGCCAGGCTGAGCCAGGGATCGAGGGCGCCCGGAGCGTCCCAGTCCTGGTCGAGCAGGAAGATTCCCCGGGTCGGCGTGCTCGCCCCCAGCTCGTTGAGGACCGGCTTGAGGAAGGCCTCGACTGCCAGGGCGTGACGGTGATCGGCGCCCAGCATGAGCGGGATCGCGGTGACATCGCTCAGCCCGCCCGGTCCGATCCGGTCGAGGAACACCTTCAGCAGCCCGGTGTAGCTGCCCTTGTAGGTCGGGCTCGCGACCACCAGCCGTCTGCTCTGGGAGACCTGCTCGATGGCGGCGTCCAACCAGTCGTTGCCGGCGTCGAGCAGCGCCGGACCGAAATCGGCGAGGTCGATCTCGAAGTCAGGCCTGGCGCCATAGAGCTCACTTGCGACGCGGACCGCCGCGGCACGGGTACGCGAGCGCGGCTTGGGGTTGCCGACCAGGACGGCGACAGACATGGGGAGTTCTCCTGAGGACGATGAGCAGCGCGGCTAGGACGACGTCCAAGCCGTTGAAAGGGAGGCTGCTCACGCACAGAGAGAAGAGGCCACACGCACCAGATCGACGTGACGACGCGTCACGAGTCGAGGGGCGGCGGAAGGCATGTCGTATTTCTATAGCAACTTACTAGGGTTTGCAAATCAAGACCGAGGTCCCCCGCTGGCGAGGCGAACCAGAAGCCCGATCAACATGAGACCGGCGGCGACGACCAGGCCGCTCGAGGTGACTGCGTGCCCCCGCGCAACGGTTGCGACCAGCAAGGCGCCGAGCGTGAACGCCATCACCAAGCCCACGTCGCGAACCAGAGAGCGCACCACCCCGGGGCTTACGGTCGCCCCCAGGGGCGCCGCAGCGGCCAACGCGACGGACAGGTGGAAGCCGAGCGCGAGCCATGCGGCCACCAGCGTCGCCATTCCAGATGCCGCTCGGTCGGCAGCCAGCCACCACGTTCCGTAGACCAGCAGGGCGAGAAGAGCAGCCTCGCTGTCCGGCACCACGACTGCCCAGAGCACCAAAGCGAGCACGAGGGCCGCCGGCCACATCGCAGCATTCGACGACGAGGCGATCGCAATCACCGCCATCCCGACGGCTGTGCCGAGCTGCATGCCGACGATCGCCAGCTGGGACCACGAGAACAACCAGATCCGGCGGCCATGGCGTGTCTGGAGGGCGAGCATCAGCGGGCCACCAAGCGGGGGCGCATCGGCCTGAGACTCAGGTCGCGCAGGACGATGTCCAGGGAGTGCGGCCCCGACCAGCGCACCGCGGGCACCCCCAGGGTGCTCAGCCGGTCGAGCTCCACCCGGCGCTCGATCATGCGCATCCGCCAGGCCAGCGTCGCCGGATCCAGCGCCGGCGAGGTGCGGATGGTGTGCGGGGGCAACGTGTCGACGACCACCACATCCAGGCCGGATCGCAGCATGACCGCGACCTGCGCCGCCACCTCCGGTTCGATCATCGGCGAGAACATCAGGACCAGGGTCCCGACTCCGATCCCCCGCCGCGAGGCCACCGGCGCCACGCCCCGAGCACTTCCGGGTTCGATGAGACACAGCGAGTCCACGATCCGCCGCAGCTGCACCTCGCCGGACCTGGGCGCCAGAAGACTCACCCGCCAGTCACCGAAGACCCGCATGCCGACACGATCACCGCGATGCAGGAACTGTTCGGCGACGGCGGCGACCGCCCGAACGGTGATGTCCATGCTGCTGGGCTCACCGTCGAGCCCCGCACTGTCCCCGATGTCGTTGAGCGCATCGACGAGCAGCATCACCTGAGCGTCCTCATCTGCGTGCGTCGCGGTGACGTGGAGACGACCCGTGCGCGCACTCACCGGCCAATGGATCCGACGCAACCGGTCCCCCGGCGCGAACGGACGCACCTTCTCGAACTCCCCGCCCTCACCGACGCGCGCAGCCCGCTCCATCCCGACCAGCCCGTGGGGGTGCGGTGCCGGCGCATGTGCAGCGGCACGCGCTTGCACCGGAAGCACGGTGAGCTGGATTCCGCGGAAGGACGACGGGCCCCAACGCCAGCCGTACCACCGGTCGTAGACCGCGACCGCGGGGTCGCCGAGGGTGCGCCGACCCCAGCGCATGGCCCGCAGTCCGACGCGGACCTTGGCGGGATCGCCCTCGGAGATCTGGACCACGCCGCCGCGCGGATCCACCTCCAGGAACCGCTGCGCCGGATGGGCCGCCACCACGCGCGCGCCAGGTTCCAGATCGGCGACCACTGCCGTCCAACCGAAGTCCTCCCCCTCGTGCACCGTGAGAGCCGCAGCCGGAGCCTCGATGCGCGGTTCGCGCCGTGGGCGGCGGAGGCCCGCCCACACAGCTACGCAGGCGAGCGGTACCGCTAGTAGCGCGACGTCGGGCCGGCCTGCCGCGACACCACCGATCAGCAGGGCCGTCCCCGCGATGGTCGCTCGCACATGAGCATGGGTCGGACGCCACGACTGCGCCGCGTCCGACGCCGGCATCAGCGGGGCTCTCGCGCCGAGGGCGCCGGCACCTCGTGGAGCACCTGGTTCACCACCGTCTCGCCGGAGACGTCTGTCATCCACAGCTCGGGCCGGATCGTGATGCGATGGGCGAGCGCGGGCACCGCCACCGCCTTCACGTCCTCGGGCGTCACGAAGTCCCGACCGCCGATCACCGCGATCGAGCGCGCCACCAGCATCAGCGCGAGTCCGCCGCGTGGCGAGCACCCGACGAGCGTCTGATGATGGCGGCGCGTGGCGGCGGCCAGGTCGACGCAGTAGCGTCCGATGCCCTGGTCGACCACGACCTGCTCGACGGCGGCCTGCATCGCCAGGAGCTGGTCGGCGGTCGTCACTTGGGACAGCGTCTGGGCCTCCTGGCGTCGCTCGAGGCGGCGACGCAGGATGTCCCACTCCTCGTCGGCATCGGGATAGCCGAAGGCCACCCGGAGCAGGAAGCGATCGAGCTGGGCCTCGGGGAGTGGATAGGTCCCCTCGTATTCGATCGGGTTCGCGGTCGCCAGCACATGGAACGGCCGCGCCAGGGGAAACGTCCGCCCCTCGACGGTGACCTGACCCTCCTGCATCGCCTCCAACAGAGCGGCCTGCGTCTTGGGCGGAGTGCGGTTGATCTCGTCGGCGAGGAGCAGACCGGTGAAAAGCGGCCCCGCGCGGAACTCGAACTCCACCCGCCGCTGGTCGTAGATGAAGGAGCCGGTGAGATCCGCCGGAAGCAGGTCCGGGGTGAACTGAGCGCGTGCGAAGTCGAGCCCGAGCGTCTGGGCGAACGAGCGGGCGGCCAAGGTCTTGCCCAAGCCGGGGAAGTCCTCGATCAGGACATGTCCTCCGGCGAGGATGGCCGCCAAGATGAGCGTCAGTTGCTCGCGCTTGCCGACGACAGCCCTCTCCACCTCGTCCAGGACCGCGGTAGCGAGGCGAGCGGCATCGAGGGCAACGACCGGTGACGTCATAGACGCTCGATCTCGTCGAGTGCCGCGCTGACCCGTCGGAGGAACCTCGCATGGTCCGGGGCGCTCTCCTCGACCGCGATGCGGACACCGTCGCCGAGCCGCGCCCGTGCCGCGGCCTCACCACCGGCGAGCATCACCGCGTGCGACGTCACCACACCATCGACGAGCGCCGCTAGCGCCCGCTGCGCTTCGGCTGGCACGTCGCTGCCCAGGATCCGCGCCAGGTGTCGCAGATGGGGGTCGCGAGCGCGATTGTCGTGCAAGCTCAGCGGCGTCTCGGTCGGCCAGCTCGCTGTGCTGATCGTCCGTCCGGTCGGAATCGCCGCGAGAGCGAGGATCAGCACGACCACGAAGGCCACCCAGCCGACGAACATCATCGGACGCTCGCTCCGACCAGCCGGTGTAGGCAGGACCTGGCCTCGTCGCGATGCCCCTCGGACAGTGGATGGGTCGAGAACCGCGCCTCGCGGTAGAGATCGGCCAGTCGGCGGAGGGCCGTGATGTCGAGTCGGTACGTAGCCAGCGCTCGGGTCACGAACTCCGCCGGCGTATCCGCCGGGTTCCGGGCGAAGCCGTGGTCCCGGGCGAAGTCCTCCAACTCGATCCAGGCGGCGACGATCGCGTTGCGCGGACTTCCCTCCTCGACGGCTGACAGCCGGTGATGAATCAGCACCCGAAGGTCCTCGGGGGTCTCATCACGCTCGAGGTCCGGCGACGGTCCCGGTGCACCCGATCGACGCGGGACGATCCGGCGGCGGCGCAGCACGCTGATGCGCACCATCGAGAGGAGGCCGAGGGCTATCGCGGCGCAGACGCCGATCAGGAGGAACTCGTCCAGATAGGGAAGCCACGATGCGCCGGGAGCCGACAGCCGCCCGGAGGCGGAGCCGCCCCCGCTGTCGTCGCCGCGGCCCGGGTCGCGGCTGGAGGTCGTGTCCGAGGACGACGTCGACGACTCGTGCGACGAACCGATGCGTACCGCATGGAGACCACCCGCCGTGGACGCGACGAGGACGACCATCAGCGCCACGGCTGCGCCGGCTATCCCGAGCGTCGATCGATCCGCGGGCATGCCTCCACGCTAGGCCCGCTCGAGCCGCAGGCATAGGGTCAGGCGGACTGCTCGGTCAGGCTGAAGCTGCGCCGGTAGCTGGTGGGCGGGACGCCGACCGCGTTGGTGAAGTGGTGCCGCAGCAGGGTCGCCGAGCTGAACCCGCAACGCGCTGCGATCGCATCGACGGGCAGATCGGTGCGCTCGAGCAGCACACGAGCGTGATGGAGGCGTTGCTGGAGCAGCCACTGCGCGGGCGTCGTGCCGGTCTCGGCGACGAACCGTCTGGCGAAGGTGCGCTCGGACATCGACGCCATCCGAGCCATGCTGGCCACGGTGTGAGCCTCGCCGAGGCTCTCCAGCACCGAGTCCAGCAGCGGTTGGAGGCTCTCGGCGGCGCGCGTCGGCACGGGCACGGCGACATACTGACGCTGGCCGCCGTCGCGTTGAGGCGGCACCACCATCCGGCGAGCAATCGTCGTGGCCACCTCCGCGCCGAGCTCGCAGCGCACGTGGTGGAGGCAGGCGTCGATCCCGGCTGAGGTTCCCGCGCTGGTGATGATCCCGTCCTGCTCGACGAAGAGCACGTTCGGGTCGACCCGGGCCCGCGGATGCCTGCGCTGCAGCTCAGCGGCATGCACCCAGTGCGTGGTGCAGTCGAGGTCGTCGAGTACGCCGGCGGCCCCGAGCAGGAACGCACCACTGCAGACCGAGAGAAGGGTCGCCCCGCGTTTGCGAGCACGCCTGATCGTGGCGATCGCCTCCGGGGAGGGCGTGGTCGCCACGTTGAAGGCGGCAGCGACCACCAGATCGGCATCGTCGGCCGCCTCCAACCCCTGGGCCCCGCTCAGCGCGAACCCGCCGACCAGGGAGACCGGCTGCGACGGATCCTCGACGCAGACGCGGAAGTCGAAGGCGGGCACGCCCTCAGCGGTGCGATCGAGGGCGAAGACCTCGTGCACCACGCCGAATTCGAAGACCGCCGCCTGGGGCTGCAGGATCACCGCGACCGACGAGAGTGCCATCCGCCCATCCTGCACCTTTGGCGGGATATTTGCGAACACCGACTCTTCTGCCACTGTTGGCAGAGATCATTCCCAGGAAGCATTTCTGCCATGGTTGCTTTCGCGATGCTTCTCCTTCTTGTCGGTTCGGTGGCGGTCGGGCTCGAGCGGAACCACCGCCGCACCAAGCCCCAGCGCCCCTACGGCGTCGCAGAATCCTGGAGGCCCCGGTCCCACGACCTCGGCTAAGGCGTGTCCTAGCGTGTGCGCATGGACCTACCCGTCATGCCGCCGCTCCAGCCCATGCTCGCCAAGTCGGTGGCCGGCATCCCGGATCCTGCCAAGCACGGCGGTCTCTCCTTCGAGCCGAAGTGGGACGGGTTCCGCTGCATCGTGTTCCGAGACGGGGATGAGGTCGAGCTCGCGTCGCGCAACACCAAGCCCCTGACCCGCTATTTCCCCGAG
>JBQCJL010000066.1:0-2130 GCA_051952795.1 Marmoricola sp. | reverse complement strand
GTTCGTCCTCCGCACCGTGCGCCACCACGACTCGAACGAGCGAGTGTCGGTGACCTCCGCCGGAATCCGGTGCTCGAAGAACGACACCATCGCCTCGTCGTCGAGCAGGATGTCCCGGCGCCTTGTGCGCTCCTCCACCCGCTCCAGCTCCGCCCGCAGCTTGGCGTTGGCTCGCTGGAAGTCGAACGCGTGATCGCGCGTGTCACCTGGCCACTCTCCTCCGACGAGCGCGTGCCTGATGAACAGCTCACGCGCCAACGGTGCGTCGATGCGGCCGAGCTGCGCGCGTCGTCGCGCCACGATCGGCAGCCCGAACAGCGTGACCTTCTCGAACACGACCGCCGAGCCCTGTCGCTTCTCCCAGTGCGGCTCGCTGTAGCTGCGGCGAACCAACTCGCCGGCAAGGGGCTCCGCCCACGCCGGATCGATCGCCGCGTTCATGCGGGCGAATAGACGGCTCGTCTCGACGAGCTCCGCGCTCATCACTGCCTGCGGCTGTCTCTTTGCGAGAACGGACCCGGGGAAGATCAAAAACCGCGTGTTCCTCGCGCCCAGGTAGTCCCGCTTCTGTGCGTCGCGGAGGCCGAGATGCGAGAGCAGACCGGCGAGCAGGGACTTGTGGATGCTGTCGGCATCGACCTTCGCCTCACTAGGCACCAGACCCAACGGCTTCGCGGTACGGCGGAGCTGCCGGAACAGGTCCTGCCACTCCCTGATGCGCAGGTAGTTCAGGAACTCGGCCTTGCACATGCGCCGGAACGCGCTGGAGGAGAGCTCCTTCTGTTTCTTCTCCAGGTGGTTCCAGAGGTTCAGCAGCGTGAGGAAGTCGCTCGTCGGGTCTGTGAACCTGGCGTGCTGCTGATCCGCCTGCGCCCGCTTTTCCAGCGGCCGCTCCCGCGGGTCCTGGATAGTCAGGCCCGCGACGATCGCCATCACCTCGCGCACGACGCCGTGACGGCCGGCCTCCACGAGCATCCGCCCGAATCGTGGGTCGATCGGCAGTCGCGCGAGCGCGCGGCCGGTCTTCGTCAGTCGGCCGTCGCCGATAGCACCTAGTTCACTGAGCAGGTCGAGGCCGTCCTTGATGCCGCGCGAGTCGGGCGGGGTGAGGAACGGGAACGCGGCGATGTCGCCGAGCCCCAGCGAGATCATCTGCAGAATGACGGCCGCCAGATTCGTGCGCAGGATCTCCGGCTCCGTGAACTCCGGCCGCCGCTCGAAGTCCTCCTGCGAATAGAGCCTGATCGCGATGCCGTCGCTCGTGCGCCCTGACCGTCCCGACCGCTGCTTCGCGGATGCCTGCGAGATCGCCTCGATCGGCAGCCGCTGCACCTTCGCCCTCGTGGAGTATCGCGAGATGCGGGCCGTCCCGGCGTCGATCACGTAGCGGATGCCCGGAACGGTCAGGCTCGTCTCCGCCACGTTGGTGGACAGCACGATGCGACGACGGATGCCGGCGGGCACCGCACCGAACACGCGGTGCTGGTCGGCGGCCGACAGGCGTCCGTACAACGGCAGCACCTGCGTCGAAGCGGCCTCGCCGCGGCGCGTGAGGTGTCCGCGGACGGCGTCTTCGGCATCCCGGATCTCCGTCTCGCCGGAGAGGAACACCAGCACGTCGCCCGGCTTCTCGCGGCCGAGCTCGTCGAGCGCGTCGGTGATGCCGGTGAGGTAGTCCCTGTCCGCCGGCAGCGCGGCATCCACATCGTCGTCGCCCTCGTCTTCGACGACGAGCGGGCGATACCGCACTTCCACCGGGTACGTGCGTCCTGAGACCTCGATCACCGGAGCGGGGTTGCCCTCGACGTCGGCGAAGTACCGGGCGAAGCTCTCCGGGTCGATCGTGGCGCTCGTCACGATCACCTTGAGATCCGGGCGGCGGGGGAGGAGTCGCTTCAGGTATCCGAGCAGGAAGTCGATCGTGAGACTGCGTTCGTGCGCCTCGTCGATGATGATCGTGTCGTAGGCGTTCAGGTCGCGGTCGCGATGGATCTCGTTCAGTAGGATGCCGTCCGTCATCACCTTGATGCGTGTCGCCTTCGACACCTCGTCGGTGAACCGCACCTTGTAGCCGACCAGCCCGCCGACCTCGTCGCCGAGCTCCTCCGCGACGCGCTCCGCGATCGCGCG
>JBQCJL010000065.1:0-2788 GCA_051952795.1 Marmoricola sp. | reverse complement strand
GAACAGGTCGGACTCGAGGAAGACCTGGCCGTCGGTGATGGAGATGACGTTGGTCGGAATGAACGCCGAGATGTCGTTGGCCTTGGTCTCGATGATCGGCAGACCGGTCATCGAGCCCGCGCCCATGTCGTCGGACAGCTTCGCGCAGCGCTCGAGCAGGCGGCTGTGCAGGTAGAAGACGTCACCCGGGTAGGCCTCACGGCCCGGCGGACGACGCAGCAGCAGCGAGATGGCGCGGTACGCCTCGGCCTGCTTGGTCAGGTCGTCGAACACGATCAGGACGTGCTTGCCCTGGTACATCCAGTGCTGGCCGATCGCCGAGCCCGTGTAGGGGGCGAGGTACTTGAAACCGGCCGAGTCGGACGCGGGAGCAGCGACGATGGTCGTGTACTCGAGCGCGCCGGACTCCTCCAGGGCGCCACGCACCGAGGCGATCGTCGAGCCCTTCTGGCCGATGGCGACGTAGATGCAGCGCACCTGCTTGTCGACATCGCCGGAGTCCCAGTTCTGCTTCTGGTTGATGATCGTGTCGATCGCGATCGTCGTCTTGCCGGTCGCGCGGTCACCGATGATCAGCTGACGCTGGCCACGGCCGATCGGGGTCATGGCGTCGATCGCCTTGATGCCCGTGGCGAGCGGCTCGTGGACCGACTTGCGCTGGATGACCGTAGGAGCCTGCAGCTCGAGGGCGCGGCGACCCGCGATCGGGGTGATCTCGCCGAGGCCGTCGATGGGGTTGCCGAGCGGGTCGACCACGCGGCCGAGGAAGCCGTCGCCGACCGGGACCGAGAGGATCTGACCGGTGCGGCGCACGGTCTGGCCCTCTTCGATGCCCTCGAAGTCACCGAGGATGACGACACCGATCTCGCGGGTGTCGAGGTTCAGCGCGATGCCGAGGATGCCGTTCTCGAACTCGAGGAGCTCGTTGGCCATGGCCGAGGGCAGTCCGGTGACGCGGGCGATGCCGTCAGCGGCCTCGGCGACGGTGCCGACCTCCTCCTTGCTCGCGGCGTCGGGCGTGTAGTCGGAGACGTACTTCGCGAGCGCGTCGCGGATCTCCTCGGGGCGAATGGAGAGCTCGGTCATCTTCTCTGCCTTCTCTAGCTCACGTACTCAGTTGGTCTAAGAAATCGGGGGTGCTGCTCTGTTGTCCGGCTAACCGGCGATCCTGCGGCGGGCGTCGTCGACGCGGCTGGCGACCGTACCGTCGATGACGTGGTCACCCATCTCCACGCGGAGGCCACCGACGACGTCGGCATCCACGATCACGTTGAGGTGCACGGTGCTGCCGTTCTCCCCCAAGGCGTTCGCCAGCCGCTGGGTCTGCTCGGCGCTCAACGGGCGAGCGACCCGCACCGTCGCGACCTGGCGGTTGCGCACCTCAGCGGCCACCTTGGCGTACCGCTGGAGGGTGGGGAGGATCGTGTCGCTGGCCACTGCCTCGGCGACCAGGCGCCGGGTCGCGTCGGCGGCCTTGCCCGCGAGCAGGCTCGCGACCAAGCCCTGCTTGTCGGTGACGCTGCGGCCGGGATCGGACAGTGCCGAGCGGAGGTCCGGCGACTGGGTGATCGTGCGCTCGAAGGAGAAGAGCTCCGCCTCGAGGCGGTCGCCCTCCCCGGCCGCGTCAGCGGCACGGACGACGGCGACGACACCGAGGTGCTCGAGTGCTGCGACGAGGTCGGCGCCCCTGGCCCAGCGCAGGCCACCGGCCTCGCCGAGGATGCCCAACGCGCCGACGCCGACATGACCCGAGAAGACGCCCCGGAGGAGGCCGGACTTGGCTTCGGCGGGAGCGGTCGGGTCGGTCGCGGAACGACGCAGGGCGACCTGGCCGCGCAGCACGGTGGCCGCATTCAGCAGGTCCTTGCCCAACCCCTCTCCGGCTCCGCCGCCCGAGAGCAGGCCATCCAGCGTGCCGGTCAGGCGCGCCAGCGACTCAGCGGAGGCACCACGCATCATGCCGACCATCAAGAACTGCTCCCGGCCGATTCGATCTCCGCGAGGAAGCGCTCGACCACGCGACTCTGACGAGCCTCGTCTTCCAGCGACTCCCCGACGATGCGCCCAGCGAGGGTCGTCGCCATCGTGCCGACCTCACTGCGCAGGGACGCCGCGGCCGCCTGGCGGTCCGCGTCGATCTGCGTGTGGGCGTGCTCGACGATGCGTGCAGCCTCAGCCTGAGCCTGCGCACGCATCTCGGCGACGATCTGCGCACCCTGCTCACGGGCCTCTTCACGGATGCGAGCGGCTTCGTGACGCGCGTCCGCGATCTGCGACTTGAACTCCGCCTCAGCCTCGTGCGCACGGTCCTTGGCGTTGTCCAGCTCACGGAACTGGTCGCGGATCGCCTCCTGGCGGGCCGTCATCGCGCGGTTGATCGGCGGGATGATGAACTTCGCCAGGATGGCGAACATGATCACGAAGGCGATCAGTTCCACCACGAAGGTGAAGTTGGGCACCAGGAAGTTGCTCTCAAGCGGAAGCGGCGTGCCACCGATGCTCATGGTTTCTCGTCCTTTACATCAAACGGTCGTGCAAGGGGTCCCCGAGGGGCAGGATCACTTGCCGCCGAGAACGAAGACGAAGAGCGCCATGAAGGCGAGGTTGATGAAGAACATTGCCTCGACCAGACCGACCGTGAGGAAGAAGATCGTCTGCAGGCGGCCCTGGGCCTCGGGCTGACGGGCAACACCCTCGATGTAGGACGAACCCGCGAGACCGTCACCGATACCAGCGCCGATAGCACCACCGGCGAGGGCGAGACCGCCGCCAACGAAGGCGCCGGCGA
>JBQCJL010000064.1:0-17237 GCA_051952795.1 Marmoricola sp. | reverse complement strand
CTCCACCCCGCTCACCCATGAGCAGCCCGGCCCTGCGGGCCAGCTCGTCCCGCGGGCGGACGCCGGTGGCGAACACCACGATGTCGGCGCGCGTCCGACTGCCGTCGGAGAACTCCATCTCGGCCACGGCACCGCTGTCCCCCGCATGCAGTGCGGCCGTGCCCGTCGAGGTGCGCACCTCGACACCGAGTCCCGAGATGATCCGTCGCAACGACTCGCCACCGCCGTCGTCGACCTGCATCGGCATCAGGCGGTCCGCGAACTCGACCACGGTGGTCGCGACCCCGAGCCCGGTCAGGGCTCCGGCGGCCTCGAGTCCGAGGAGTCCGCCACCCACGACGACGCCACGCGCGCCCTCGGGAAGACGCTTCGCCCACTCCTCGATGGCCTGCACGTCGTCGATGGTCCGGTAGACGAACGAACCCGGAAGGTCCGCGCCACCCACCGGCGGGACCATGGCATAGGAGCCCGTCGCGAGCACGATCGCATCGAATCTGGTGGTGGCACCGCCCACCGTGACCGACTTCGTCGCCGTGTCGATGGCCGACACAGTGGCACCGAGGTGCAGTGTCACGCCGGCCTCGTCCCAGAGCGCCACGTCGCCCAGCAGCAGCTCCTCCGGGGTCTTGCCGGCGAAGTAGGAGGTCAGGCCGACGCGGTCGTACGGCGCTCGCGGCTCCTCGCAGAACAGGTGGACCTCGGTACGTCGGTCGGTGTCGCGATCACGCAGCGCCTCGATGAAGCGGTGGCCGACCATGCCGCCGCCGATGACTGCAACGCTCGTTGTCGGGGTCATGGACGGAACGTTAGGAAGCCCAGATTTCGCTGCGTGGCCAGGATGTTTCAGGCATGCAACGCCTCGCGCAGCGATGCTGGTGCCGGAATGTGAAAACGCCGCCGACGCGCCGACCACGGACATTCTCGGGGGTTCTTCCCCCGACCGCGGGTCCTGAGTAGTGTCGCCGGTCAAGGGCCACGACTCCTTCGGGACGGAGGGTCGACCCGTAGTGCCCGCTGCTCATAGTGGGCGACGGCCAGAACAAAGGGGTACACCTTGTTTGTGAAGAACCGTTACCGCGCGTTGACTGTCGTTGCGGCGAGCGCACTCGCTCTGACTGCCTGCGGCACCACCAACTCCAACTCCAACTCGAGCTCATCGGGTTCGAGTGGCGGCAGCTGCAAGTACAACGTCGCCTTCCTCGGTGCCGCGACCGGCCCGAACGGTGCCTTGGGTCAGAACATGATCGGCGGCATCAAGCTCGCGCTGTCGAAGCAGACGGGCAATAGCAAGGTCTGCCTCAAGGTCTTCGACTCGCAGGGCGACAAGACGCAGGCCGCGAACCTGGCGCCGCAGATCGTCCACGACTCGTCGATCATCGCCCTGATCGGCCCTGGCTTCTCCGGCGAGTCCAAGGCCACCGGAGCCACCTTCTTCCAGGCCGGTCTCCCGTCGATCTCCCCGTCCGCGACCGAGGTGGATCTGACGCAGAAGGGCTGGAAGACCTGGCACCGCGTCATCGGTAACGACGCGGCGCAGGGTGCCGCGGACGCGAAGTACATCACCACCACGCTGCACTCCACCAAGGTGATCGCGATCCAGGACGACTCCGACTACGGCATCGGCCTGGTCAAGGTGCTCAAGAGCAAGCTCGGCAGCGCCGTGATCGCCACCGACAGCGTCACCACCGGCCAGACCGACTTCTCCGCAACCGTGAGCAAGGTCAAGGGCTCCGGCGCGACGGTGCTCTTCTACGGTGGCTACTACGCCGAGTCGGGACTGCTGGCCAAGCAGCTCCGGGCGGGTGGCTGGAAGGGGACCTTCGTCTCCGGTGATGGCTCGGAGGACCCGAAGTTCATCTCGACCGCTGGTGCCTCGGCGGCCAACGGCGCACTGCTGTCGGCTCCGGCCGGCCCCGCGCCCGCCAGCTTCAACACCGAGTACCAGGCACTGATCCACAGCCCGGCGGGTCTGTACTCCACCCAGGCGTACGACGCGACGAACATCGTCCTGGCGGGCATCAAGGCCGGCAAGACCAGTCACGCGGACCTGAACAACTTCATCAACAGCTACACGGGTACGGGTGCCAGCGGCCCGATCGCGTTCGACGCCAACGGCGACGTCAAGCAGACGACCATCTACATGTACACCGTCAAGAACGGCGTGCTGGACGTCAACAACCCGACGCCGATCAAGTGATCTGACGTAACAACTCGATGCATGGACGCGGCCGGGGGCACCAACACCCCGGCCGCGTTCGCGTCTTAAGGAGACGTGTGTGCACAACTTCGTGAATCAGTTCTGGGAACTGACCATCACGGGCCTTGCCGTGGGCTCCATCTATGCCTTGGTAGCCCTCGGCTACACGATGGTCTACGGCGTGCTCCAGCTGATCAACTTCGCCCACTCCGAGGTCTTCATGTTCGGGACCTTCGCGATGGCGTGGACCTTCATGTTCGTCTTCGGTCCGACCTCGGTGAACAAATCGCTGGGCGACGTCGCGGGGACATTGATCGTGGCGTTGATCCTCGCCATGCTCACCTCGGGCGCGGTGGCGCTCGTCCTCGAACGTGTGGCCTATCGCCCGCTGATCAAGCGCAAGGCTCCCAAGCTGGTCGCCTTGATCTCCGCGATCGGCGCGTCCTTCGCGCTGTCCGAGGCGATGGGCCTGCGTGACCGCTTCGCGAGCGTGTTCGGGTTGGACAACAAGCTCAGCAACTACGTGAGCAGCCCCCGCGACGTCTACAGCAACCCGGTGGTCATCCAGCCGCACACCCTCTTCACCGTCGGCGACTACGGCGTCACCGACGTCGATGTCCTGGTGATCGCCGCGGCGCTGCTCATGATGGTGGTGCTCGACCAGTTCGTGCGGCGCTCCCGGCTGGGCCGCGGCATCCGCGCCGTCGCTCAGGACCCGGAGACGGCGGCACTCATGGGAGTGAACTCGACTCGCGTCATCCAGCTGACCTTCCTGATCGGAGGCCTGATGGCGGGCGCGGCGGCGACGCTCTACATGGTGCGCATCGGGTCGACGCGCCAGAGCGCCGGGTTCATCTTCGGCGTCAAGGCGTTCACCGCCGCCGTGATGGGCGGCATCGGCAATCTCCGAGGGGCGCTGCTGGGCGGCTTGATCCTTGGCGTGGCGGAGAACTGGGGCGCCGCGTTCTTCGGCGACAGCTGGAAGGACGTCGTCTCCTTCGTCCTCCTCGTGGGAATCCTGCTGGTCCGACCCTCCGGCATCCTCGGCGAGGCGCTCGGAAAGGCGCGCGCATGAAGACCATCACCTTCCCGCGCGTCCTGCCGCAGTTGCCTCCCCTGCCGAAGAAGGCCAAGATCCCGCTGCTGGCCCTCGCGGTGTTCGTCGTGTTCGCGCTGCCGATCCTCAACCCACCGCTCATCAGCACCCCCGACAGCGACTTCGGCAGCGTGCTCTTCGACTCGGCGATCTACGCGCTGGCCGCACTCGGCCTGAACATCGTCATCGGGTACGCCGGACTGCTCGACCTCGGCTACGTCGGCTTCTATGCGACGGGTGCCTACACCACGGCCGTCCTCACCACGTACCACTGGCACTGGCCGTTCCTGCTCGCACTGCCGATCGCGATGCTCGTCACGGTCGTCGCGGGCATCGTCCTCGGAGCTCCCACCCTGCGCGTGCGGGGGGACTATCTGGCCATCGTGACGCTCGGCTTCGGTGAGATCATCCGGCTGGTGGCGGTGAACAGCACCTGGCTCGGGCAGGCTCAAGGCATCTCCAACATCCCGCCGCCGCCGACGATCGGGTCGAACCCGCCCGGTCCCGATGGAGGCCTCTTCTCCATCCCCCACCTGAACTGGCACACCTTCCCGCCTCTCTTCGACACGGGCAACGAGACCCACGTCCTCAAGTTCGGGGTCCTCGACGCGACGCCGTACTACTGGCTGGTCCTGGTGGCGATCCTGATCGTGATCTGGGCCGACGTCCGCATCAAGACGACGCGCGTGGGCCGCGCCTGGGAGGCGACGCGTGAGGACGAGGATGCCGCCGAGATCATGGGGGTCCCGACCTTCAAGTTCAAGCTGCTCGCCTTCGGCATGGGCGCTGCCATCGGCGGGTTGTCCGGATCGCTGTTCGCGACCCGGATCAGCTTCATCAGTCCGGATAGCTTCGTGATCATCCTCAGTGAGCTGTTCGTGGCCGCGGTCATCATCGGCGGCGCGGGCAACCGATGGGGCGCCCTCGCCGGAGGCGCTCTGATCGCCTACCTGCCCGAGCGCTTCCGCTCCTTCAGTGACTGGCGCATCCTCGTGTTCGGACTCGCGATGATGGCGCTGGCCGTCTGGCGACCCCAGGGAATCTTCCCGCCACGCGGACCACGCCGGATCGAGTTGGAGACCGTCGAGGAGAACGAGGAGGGAATGTATGTCTGAGTCCACACCGCTCCTCGAGCTGGACGACGTGACGATGGAGTTCGGTGGCCTCACCGCTCTAGATCACGTCACCTTCGACATCAAGCCCGGCGAGATCCTGGGGCTGATCGGTCCCAACGGAGCCGGCAAGACCACCTGCTTCAACGTGATGACCGGGGTCTACCGAGCGACCTCCGGCGAGGTGCGGTTCGAGGGACAGCCGCTCGGCAAGCGCAAGCGGTACGAGATCACCAAGCTCGGCATCGCGCGCACCTTCCAGAACGTTCGTCTCTTCAAGTCGATGACGGCCTTGGAGAACGTCAAGGTGGGCGCGGATATCCACAGCCGCAACGGAATCTTCAGTGCGCTGCTGCGCACACCGGGGCTCCGCAAGGGCGAGGCGGAGGCGGAGGCCACGGCCAAGGAGCTGCTCGACTTCGTCGGCGTCGGCAAGCGCAAGAACGACGTGGCCTCGAGCCTGCCCTACGGCGACCAGCGTCGGGTCGAGATCGCCCGAGCGCTGGCGACGGGCCCCAAGCTCCTGTGCCTCGATGAGCCGGCCGCCGGCTTCAATCCCGCGGAGAAGCAGCGGCTGATGGAGCTGATCCGCAAGGTGCGCGACCGTGGCTACACGGTGCTGGTCATCGAGCACGACATGCGCCTGGTCATGGGCGTGACCGACCGGATCGTGGTGCTCGAGTTCGGGCGCAAGATCGCCGAGGGAACACCTGCCGAGATCCGGGACAACCCCGCTGTCATCGCCGCATACCTGGGAGTCGACGATGCTTCTTGAGATCAAGGACCTCAAGGTCGCCTACGGCAATATCGAGGCGATCCGTGGCATCAGCTTCGGCGTCGAGGAGGGCTCGATCACGACGCTGATCGGGGCTAACGGCGCCGGTAAGACGACCACGTTGAAGACGATCTCCGGCCTGCTCAAGGTGCACTCGGGCTCGATCTCCTTCGAGGGCAAGGACGTCACCCGGGTGCCACCGCATCAGCGGGTGACCCTGGGATTGAGCCAGTCGCCCGAAGGGCGCGGCTGCTTCCCCGGCATGACGGTGCGCGAGAACCTCGAGATGGGCACGTACGCGCGCAAGGACCGGCGCACGAGCGCGGTGCGGGAGGACCTCGATCGCGTGCTCGAGCTGTTCCCGCGCCTGAACGAGCGACTCACCCAGAGCGCGGGAACCCTGTCGGGCGGCGAGCAGCAGATGGTCGCGATCGGCCGTGCGCTGATGGCGCGTCCTCGGCTGCTCCTCCTCGACGAGCCCTCGATGGGCCTGGCGCCGATGATGATCGCCCAGATCTTCCAGATCATCGGCGAGATCAAGGACCAGGGAACGACCGTGCTCCTCGTCGAGCAGAACGCGTCCCGCGCACTGAAGATCGCGGACAACGCGCACGTGTTGGAGACGGGCGAGATCGTGAAGTCCGGCAGCGGGAGCGACCTGGCGGACGACCCGGCCGTGCGCGCCGCCTACCTGGGCGGCTGACTCAGCGCGCCGGCGGTGCTGTCGCTGGCGTTGAGCCAGTCGACCAGACCGCAGACCGCCTCGGTGCAGCCACCGCAACCCGTCGTGGCGCGGGTGGCGCTCGCCACCTTCTGCACGCTGTCGGCGCCGTCCTCCCAGGCATGGACGATGTCATTCTTGGTCACGGTGTTGCAGCGGCAGACCGTGGTCCCGCCAGGCATGTGCAGTGGCGAGACCACCTCCGCCTTGGGCTCCGGCACGAGCAGTGACAGCGGGTCGACGGGCAACGGCGTGCGTCGCTCGAAGTGCACGGTCAGCGCAGGCGAGAGCTCCGGCATGCCGATGCAGGTCACCCCGATCAGCTCGTCGTCGCCGAGGACCAGCTCGACGTGACGACCTGATCCCGGGTCGGAGAGCGTGATGATGCGCTCCCCCTCGCCGGCCTGACCTCCGCGCAACCCCATCGTGACCAGATCGATGCCGGCGGCCTTGAGCTTGACCACCTCGGGCGCGACCTCGCCGAGGGCACCACCGCGCCGCGTCAGTCGGGAGGCCAGCTCCTCGGCCTGGCGCCAGCCGGGTGCCAGCAGGCCGGTCATCCCCGACGGCGGCTGCGCGCAGTCCCCCACGGCGAAGATGTCGGGGTCCTCGGTCGCCAGGTCCTCACCGACCACGATGCCGCGATCCACCGCGAGGCCAGCGGCCTCGGCAAGACCGACCTGAGCGCGGATGCCACAGGAGAGGAGCAGGAGATCGGCCGCCAGCACGGAGCCGTCGGTGAGCCGGACGGCCACCGTCTCCCCATAGGCCGAGATCACTTCCGAGACGCTGACACCCAGACGCAGGTCGATGTCGAGATCGCGCAGGGCCGCCGCCAGGGCCTGGGCGGGAGCTTCATCGAGCTGCGTGGCCATCGGCCGGTCGGACAGGTCCAGCACCGTGACGGGAACACCGCGTCGCCGCAGCCCGCAGGCCGCCTCCAGCCCGAGCAGACCGGCCCCGACCACCACCGCGTGCTTGGCGTTGACCGCCCGCGCGGTGACGTCGCGACAGTCGTCCCAGGTACGGAGCACATGGACATGCTTGGGGTCCGCGTCCAAGCCCTCGATCGGCGGCACGAACGCCCGCGCACCCGTCGCCAGCACGAGCTTGTCGTAGCCGATCTCGTCGCCGTCGGCGAGGAGCACCTTGCGCGCCGCCCGATCGATGCCGACCGCCGCCGAGCCTCGGCGGATCCGCACCGAGGAGTGCGGCTCGGGCAGTGTGAGCGAGGTCAGATCCGCGCGGCCGGCGAGCACCTCCGACAGCAGGATCCGGTTGTAGGGGTGGTATTCCTCGTCACCGATGAGGTGCACCTCGAAGTTCGGATCGGTGGCCATCTCCTCGGCCATGCGGTGCCCGACCATCCCGGCTCCGACGATCACCAATTGCTCCGTCATCGAGCTGCTCCCTCTCGCTTGCTGATCTGGACGGCGCACACCTTGAACTCGGGCATCCCCGAGATCGGATCGGTGGCGTCATTGGTCGCGATGTTGGCGCTCCCGGCGCCGGGCCAGTGGAACGGCATGAACACCGTGTCCGGACGAATGCTCCGGGAGATCCGCGCGGCCGCGACCACGTCGCCGCGCTCCGAGCTGAGCTGCACCAGGTCGCCGTCGTCCAGCCCGTGACGCTGGGCAAGGCTCGGGTGCAGCTCCACGAACGCCTCCGGGGAGGCCTTGACCAGCTCGCGCACCCGGCGTGTCTGGGCGCCGGACTGGTAGTGACTGAGCACGCGTCCCGTCACCAGGTAGACCGGGGCGCCGGCACGCAGGTCGTCGGCGGGCCGACCCGGGCTCACGGGAACCATCCGGGCTCGTCCGTCCGGATGCCCGAAGCGGTCGGCGAAGACGCGCGGCGAGCTGTCCCCCGCCGCGGCCGCCGGCCAGTGATAGGCGGTGCCGTCGTCGAGGCGCTGGTGGGACAGACCCGCGTAGTCGGCCTTGCCACCCGCGCTCGCGCGTGCCAGCTCATCGAAGACCTCGGCGGGGACCGTGGAATAGGTGCCGGGGGCGTCGAGCCTCGCCGCCAGCTCGGCGAGGATCTCCAGCTCGCTCCGTACGCCGGCAGGCGCGTCCACGGCCTTGCGCCGACGCAGGACCCTCCCCTCGAGGCTGGTCATGGTGCCCTCCTCCTCGGCCCACTGGGTCACGGGAAGGACGACGTGGGCGTACTCCGTGGTCTCGCTCGGCACGAAGTCGCAGACCACGACCAGGTCGAGGGCGGCCATCCGTCGTTGCACCGCGCTCGCGTCCGGTGCGCTCACCACCGGATTGGCGCCGTGCACGAAGAGGGCCCTGACCTCGCCGCCGAGCTTGCCCAGCAGCTCGACGGCGGGAACTCCGCGACCGGGGATGATCGCGGGATCGACGCCCCACACCGCGGCGACGTGCTCGCGGGCGTCGAGATCGTCGATCGAGCGGTACCCCGGGAGCTGATCCGCCTTCTGGCCGTGCTCCCGCCCGCCCTGGCCGTTGCCCTGGTCGGTCAGGCACCCGTAGCCGGACTGCGGACGGCCGGGGAGACCGAGTGCCAGAGCGAGGTTGATGGCGGCGGTGACGGTGTCGGTGCCGTCGGCGTGCTGCTCGACACCGCGTCCGGTGAGGATGATCGCGCCCTTGCCCCGTCGCGACGGGGCGGCCTTGGCGAGGATCTCCGCGGCCTCGTAGAGGCGAGCCTCGGGAACCCCGGTCCGGCTCGCGACCCGGGCGGGCCACCAGAGGGATACCGACCGACGGACCTCGTCCCACCCGACGGTGCGCGCCGCCAGGTAGTCCTCGTCGGCCCATCCCTGCGCGACGACGATGTGCAGGAGGCCCAACAGCAGTGCCAGATCCGAGCCGGGGAGCGGCTGCAGGTGCACGCCTGCACCGCCGTCGGTCAGCGCGGCGGTTGCGGAGTGCCGCGGATCCACGACGATGAGACCGCCGGCCTCGCGCACGTTCCCCAGGTGCTGCACCAGGGGCGGCATGGTGTCGGCGACGTTGCTGCCGAGGAGGAGGACCGCCGCCGCATCGCCGACGTCGGCGAGGGGGAAGGGCAGGCCACGATCCAGGCCGAGCGCGCGGTTGCTCGCCGCGGCAGCCGATGACATGCAGAACCTGCCGTTGTAGTCGATGTGCCGCGTACCCAGCGCGAGCCGCGCGAATTTGCCGAGCTGGTAGGCCTTCTCGTTGGTCAGGCCCCCACTGCCGAAGACGGCGACGGCGTCCTTGCCCGACTCCGCCTGGATCTCGCGCACTCGATCGGCGATGAATCCCAGCGCGTGATCCCAGGTCGCGGGCTGCAGCACTCCCTCGGCATCGCGCAGCAGTGGCGTGGTCAGCCGGTCGGTGGCCGTGAGCACCCGTGCGCTGGTCCAGCCCTTCTGGCAGAGGCCGCCGCGGTTGGTCGGGAAGTCCCGCGGCGACACCTCGAGGTCACCGGTGTCGGTGACCTCGAGGTGCATCCCGCACTGCAGGGCGCAGTAGGGACAGTGCGTGTCGGTCCGGGTCAAGACCGGTTCACACCCCGTGCGCCGCGAGCTTCGAGCGCTTGTTGAGGAAGTAGGCCCAGGTCACGATCGCGCAGAGGACGTAGAAGCCGGTGAAGATCCAGAAGGCCGCCTTCGTCGCACTGAAGGGGTCCGTGACCCAGGGCGCGTTGAAGGTGATCGGGATCAGGAATCCACCCAGCGCTCCGATCGCGCCGACGACGCCGAGCACCGTGGATGCCTCGGTGACCGCGCGTCCCTTGGCCTTCCAGATCGCCGGGATCATCTTGTAGGCCGAGCCGTTCGCGATGCCCGTGGCGGCGAAGACGAACAGGAAGGCCACCAGGAACCACGGGAAGACGTGCGAGTTCTCGTTGACCAGGTGCACCACCTTGGCCGGGTACTCGAACGCCTTCGGGTCGAGCTTCGCCTTGGCGACCAGCTCGGGCTTGGGCGCCTTCAGCGGGTGCAGCTGCATGAGCGTCGCGATCACGCCGAGGGTACCCAGGATCATGGCGCCGAACGCCGCGAGCGTCACCTTGGCACCGCCGAACCTGTCGGCCAGCCAGCCGCCGACCGGTCGGGCCAGGGATCCGACCGCAGCACCGAGGAAGGCGTAGAAGGCGAAGTTGATGCCGATGGAGTGCGCCTGCGGCACGATCTGGCGGAAGAAGTTGAGCTTGATCAGCAAGGGCATCGCGGACGAGTAGCCGATGAACGAGCCGAAGGTTCCGATGTACAGCAGGCCCATGACCCACGTGTCGCGGTGCTTGAGCACCGTCAGCTGCTGGCGCGGCCTGATGGCGGCGGCGTGCAGGTTGTCCATGAACTTGAGGGCGAACAGCGCACTGACGAGGGCCAACGCCATGTAGAGGTACCCAGCCACCTCGAGGTGCAGGGTCTTGCTGGCGGCGAAGAGGCCGAAGGCGCCGCCGGCACCCACGATGATCGGAAGCGCGAATTGGATGACGGCGACGCCGGCGTTGCCACCGGCGGCGTTGAGGCCGAGCGCCGTGCCCTTCTGAGCGGCTGGGTAGAAGGTGTTGATGTTCGTCATCGACGACGCGAAGTTGCCGCCACCGAAGCCGGCGGTCGCCGCGATCAGCAGGAAGACCCAGTACGGGGTGTCCGGCCGCTGGACGAAGAACGCGAAGAGGCCGGTCGGGATCAGCAGCATGAGCGCAGAGATGATCGTCCAGTTCCGCCCACCGAACTTCGGGACCGCGAACGTGTACGGCAACCGCAGCAGCGAGCCGACCAGGTTCGGCACGGCGACCAGCCAGAACAGCTGGGCGACGCTGAAGGTGAAGCCGGCCTTGGTCAACAGGGCGGCGCTGACGCTCCAGATCACCCAGACCGAGAAGCCGACATGCTCGGCGAAGATCGAGAAGATCAGGTTGCGGCGCGCGATCTGACGCCCACCCCCGTTCCAGAACGTCGGATCCTCGGGATCCCACTTGGCGATCCAGCGGCCTCCTGAGGAGGCACGGGTGGTGTTCGGCTCCGGTGCAGTCAAGGTCGTCATGACGTGAACGGTGACCACGCCAGATCACATGGAGTCGGGCCATCTGTTGCGCCGGTGTAAACCGTTCCTGACATCGACCGGCCACCGACGGTGAAATTCGTTGCTCAGGTCACATGCTCAGCGATGCGGCGAAACCCGCATAGCACATCGCGCCCCAAAAGTCGCCTATCTTCACTTTCGACACGCTGATAACCTCAGATCACATCTGTCCCTGACGTAAGGACCTCCAGATGCGCAGCCGAGCGCTTGTCGCCGGGATCACCATGGCCGGTTGTATCGGGATCACGCTGGTGATCCCCGGTCTGGGCAGCACCGCCGACGCCGCCACACCCTGGCGCGGCCACCCCAACCGCGAGCTGATCTCCTACACCGTGCGGCCGGGTGACACCCTCTATGGACTGGCCGTGCGCTACCACGCTTGGACCCGCGAGCTCGCCTCCCTCAACCACCTCAGGACCACCTCCCGACTGCGCGTCGGGCGGCACCTCCGCATCCCGGTGGTGATCAAGGCACATCGGAAACCAGCGCCGACCGCCCGACAGCTCCGCGCTGCCCGGATCGCGCGCGCCGTCGCCGTGGTGCGGGCGCGCTACACCTTCAAGCACGCCACCAGATGGCGCGGCCATCCCGACCGGATCCTGGTGCCGTACCGGGTACCGCGCGGCCAGACCGTCTACAGCATCGCTGTGCACTACCACGCCTGGACGCGCGAGCTCATCGCCGTCAACCACCTCCGGCACCTTCGCGTTGGGCAGCGGATCCGGATCCCGATCGTGGTGTCCGTGATGCGCAGGGCGGAACGCGTCGCGCTCCGGAAGGCGATCAAGCGGGCGAGCGCCACGCCGCACAAGCGCCGGACAGCCGCGCACCATCGGAGCGCGCATCGTCGGACCGCTCACCATCTGACGGCGCGCCAGATGGTCGCCGCGGGATGGCGCGACTGGCGGATGACGCGTCGCCAGATCCGCAGCCTGATCATCCGCACGGCTCGGCGGCATCACGTCTCGCCCGCCCTGGCCCTCGCCATCGGCTGGCAGGAGAGCGGCTGGCATCAACCGCTCGTCTCCGGCGCCGGCGCCGTCGGCGTGATGCAGCTCCTCCCCGGAACCACGCAATGGATGAGCATCTACGCCGGGCGCTCACTCAACGCGCGCAGCACCCCGGACAACGTGTTGGCCGGCGTGCTCTTCCTCAAGTACCTCAGCCGGCTCGCCGGTCCGCACCACACCACCCAGGTGATCGCGGGGTACTACCAGGGCCTGACGGCCATCGGGAAGAAGCCGAAGTGGTTCAACGACACCAAGCGCTACGTCCGCAGCGTCACCGTGATCTACCGGCGGCTGCTCTGACGCCTGCCCGTCACCGCGCTCAGAACAGGGCGGAGGCGAGGTCGCGGCGTCCTCGCTGAACGCGCGGATCGTCGTTGCCCACTACGGCGAAGAGGTCGATGAGGTGGAGCCGCGCGCGGTCCCGGTCGGCATCCGCGCTGCGCCGCACGAAGTCGATGAGCCGTCGGTACGCGTCGTCGACGTGGCCGCCGAGCAGATCGAGGTCGGCGCACATGATCTGCGCCTCGACGTCGTCCGGTCGCGCGGCGGCCTCGGCACGGGCGGCGTTGAGGTCGACGCCCTCGGTCCGCTTGAGCAGCAGCGCCATCGCCAGCCCGGCGCTCGCCTCCACGTCCGCGGGGTTGGCATCGACCAGCTTCTGGTATTCGGCGATCGCACCCTCGACGTCACCGCGCTCGAGCGCGTCCTGCGCGGGGACGTAGCGCGGGTCGAGCATGGCCTCGCCGGTCTCGGTGTCCACGGTGCCCCGCGGCTGGTGGCGACCGGTGAAGCCGTTGGTGGTCAGCTGCTGCAACACCTGGGTGAGCCCGTCCCGCAGCACGTCGAGCGGAACCGGGTCCTGGAACAGCGGCATGGGCCGGCCCTGGGCGACCAGCACCACCAGCGGGACCGACGGCACCTGCATCGCCTGGGCGATGGCCGGCACCGCGTCGACGTCCACGCGACCGAGGAGGAACCGACCCTCGAACTCGTTCGACAGCGCCTGCAGGTCGTCCGCCAGCCGCACACTCTCCGGCGACCGCTGCCCGGAGTAGAAGGCCATCAGCACGGCCGCGTTCATCGAGCTCTCGAGAAGCTCCTGGAGGTTCTCCTGGGTGACGTTGACCGTGTAGGCGCCGCTGACTCCGTCGGCACCCTGGGCGCCGGAGGGGGTGGCGCCGATGGCGGTCAGGTCGACAGCTCCACGGCCCTGGATCGGTGACTGCGTCATGGCTCCATTCTGTCGCGGACCGCGGCGGCGAGGGCACGCAGGTCGGCATGGTGAGCATCGATCCGACATCCACGACCGGTCGAGGAGAGCCCGATCCCCTCGCCCAGCCAGTGCTGGCGTGCGTCATCGAGGAGGTGGGGCGGCATCTCGCCGCGAGCATTGGTGACGCGCCACCAGCAGACCGCGCCGCCGTAGGCGCTCATCACGGCGCCGACCTGACGTGGGCCGATCTCGAGGATCCCGGCGATGTCGCCGTACGAGCAGATGCGACCCCGCGGAATGGCCTCCACGGTGCTCAGCACCCGCTCGACGAGATCCTCATCCATCGAGGAGCGAGTCCGCGGCCGTATAGGCGTCCAGGGAACCGGCGACGACGCGATCCGCGAGATGGTCGAGCTCGTCGCGGCCTCCGACGGCACCCCACCGGCGACGCAGCGCCGCCAAGGCGATCGCCTCGATCTCGTCGCGGGCTCGGACCCGCCGCCTGCGATCGAGGGTGTCCGTCTCGCGGAGATGGGCGAGATGAGCCTCGAGGCCGTCGACGACCTCGTCGATGCCCTCCCCCTTGGTCGCCGAGGTCTTGACGATCGGAGGCTGCCACGCGCCGTCCGCGCGCTCCCCCAGGCTCAGCATGGTGCGAAGGTCGCGACGGACCTTGTCCGCGCCGGGCCGATCAGCCTTGTTGATGACGTAGAGATCGCCGATCTCGAGAATGCCGGCCTTGGCAGCCTGGATGCCGTCGCCCATGCCCGGCGCGAGCAGGATCAGCGTCGTGTCGGCTGTCGAGGCGATCTCGATCTCGCTCTGCCCGACGCCCACGGTCTCGATGAGGATCACCTCGAAGCCTGCGGCATCCAGCACCCGCAGCGCCTGCGGCGTCGACCAGCTCAAGCCACCGAGGTGACCGCGCGAGGCCATCGAGCGGATGAAGACGTCCGGGTCGAGGACGTGGTCCTGCATCCGGATCCGGTCGCCGAGGAGGGCGCCTCCGGAGAACGGCGAGGAGGGATCTACGGCCAGGACGCCCACCTTGCGGCCACGCCGGCGCAACTCGCCGACGAGAGCGTTGGTCGACGTCGACTTGCCGACGCCGGGCGATCCGGTGATGCCCACCACGTGCGCGCGGCCGGTGAACGGCATCAGGGCCGTCATCACCTCGCGCAGCTGGGGCGACTCGTTCTCGATCAACGAGATGAGGCGCCCCACAGAGCGAGCATCCCCGGATCTGGCCGCTTCGACCAGTCCGGGGACATCCGCTGCTTTCTTCACTTCCTCAATCCCAACTCGAGGCCCTCAGGTGAAGGCGGTCGTCAGGAGTGGCGCAGCGCAAGGCCGAGCAGGGAGTCGACCTGGTAGGTCGTCGACCGCCGACAACGCCGCGAAGTGCCGCTCCTGGCGGGCGCGCCTTAGACCCCAGGAACCTTCACGATCAAAGCATCGCCCTGGCCGCCGCCGCCACAGAGGGCCGCGGCGCCGACGCCGCCGCCGCGGAGATTGAGCTCCAGGGCGAGGTGCAGGACCACTCGGGTGCCCGACAAGCCGACCGGGTGACCCAGCGCGATCGCGCCACCGTTGACGTTGACGATGTCCTCGGAGAGGCCGAGCTCGCGAGCCGAGGCGATGCCGACGGCAGCGAAGGCCTCGTTGAACTCGACGAGGTCGAGGTCGGCTGCGGTGATGCCCTCCTTGGCGAGCGCCTTGGCGGTCGCGGCGGCGGGCTGCAGCTGCAGGCTGGAGTCGGGGCCGGCGGTCTGGCCGTGGGCACCGATCTCGGCGAGCCACTCCAGGCCGAGCTCCTCGGCCTTGGCCTTGCTCATCACCACGACCGCGGCGGCACCGTCGGAGATCTGCGACGCGGAGCCGGCGGTGATGGTGCCGTCCTTGGCGACCGGACGCAGGCCAGCGAGCGACTCGACCGTGGTGTCCCCGCGCACGCCCTCGTCCTCGCTGACGACGATGTCGCCGCGACGCGAGGAGATGGTCACCGGGACGATCTCGTCGTCGAACACGCCGTTCTTCTGCGCGGCGGCGGCACGCTGGTGCGACTGCGCGGAGAAGGCGTCCTGCTCCTCGCGGGTGAACTTGTCCTTCACCGCGTTGCAGGAGTCGGTCAGGTTGATCATGGCCTGCTTGGTGAACTGGTCGAAGAGGGCGTCGTAGGCCATCGAGTCCACCAGCGCGGTGTCCCCGTACTTGAAGCCCTCACGCGACTTGGGCAGCAGGTGCGGCGCGTTGGTCATCGACTCCATGCCACCGGCGACGACGATCTCGGCCTCGCCGGCGGTGATCAGGGCGGAGGCCTGGGCGATCGCGTTGAGGCCCGAGAGGCACACCTTGTTGATCGTGATCGTCGGGACGCTCATCGGGATGCCGGCGCCGACGCTCGCGAGGCGAGCGGGGTTCTGACCGGCACCCGCCTGGATGACCTGACCCATGATCACGTAGTCGACCTGGTCGCCGGTCACGCCGGCCTTCTCGAGCGCGCCCTTGATAGCGATCGCGCCGAGCTCGGCCGCGGAGAGCGACGTGAGACCGCCGAGCAGACGGCCGATCGGGGTGCGAGCACCGGCGACGATGACGTTGGACATGCTGCCTCCATAGTGAAGATCACGGGGTTGTGCGTTACTCGGCGGTAACGCAAACAACCAGACGATACCCGTCCATCATCCCACCTGCGATGGCTGTCGATGTCGTGCTCGTCACAGGCTGGTTGAGACTGCCGGACCGCTGGGTAAGGATGTGCGCATGACCGCGCCTCTCGAGATCCCCGAGCACCTGTTCCTCTGCATCGACCACGTCGGCGTCGCCGTTCCCGACCTGGACGAGGCGATCGCGTTCTACCGTGACGCGTTCGGCATGGAGGTCGCCCACGAGGAGACCAACGAGGAGCAGGGCGTGCGCGAGGCGATGGTCCGGGTGGGGGCATCCGACTCCTGCATCCAGCTGCTCGCCCCCCTCAACGAGAGCTCGACGATCGCCAAGTTCCTCGAGCGCTCCGGCCCCGGCCTGCAGCAGCTGGCCTACCGCGTCACGGACGTCGAGCAGGTCTCGGCCATCCTGCGCGAGCGTGGGCTCCGCCTGCTCTACGACGCCCCCCGGCGCGGCACGGCCGACAGTCGCATCAACTTCATCCACCCCAAGGACGCCGGCGGGGTCCTGGTGGAGCTCGTCCAGCCGGCCGCCCACGACCACTGACCGTCGAATATGGGCATATGGGTCACCTGATATGGTGGCCCATATGAAGACGACGATCGAGCTTCCGGACGACCTGCTCGCGCAGGTTCGCGAGGTCGCACGCGAGGAGCGCACCACCATGCGCGAGCTCATGATCGAAGGACTCCGCCACACCATCGAGCGGCGCCAGTCGACCCGTCGGGCCGACTTCGTCTTCCCCACCTTCGCCGGAAATGGTCTCGTCGATGACCTCGACGAATCCGAGATCATCGACGCGTCCTACGGGCTCCATCGTTGATCGCCGTCGACACGAACCTTCTGGTCTACGCCCACCGGGAGGACAGCACCCATCATGAGGCGGCGCGCAAGGTCGTGCAGGAACTGGCCGCTCGGACCGCGACGTGGGCGATCCCCTGGCCCGTCGTCCACGAGTTCCTCGCCGTGGTCACCCACCCACGGATCTTCACCCCGCCGACTCCCAACGCCGATG
The DNA here is from genome assembly GCA_051952795.1 of Marmoricola sp. Lineage (GTDB taxonomy): Bacteria > Actinomycetota > Actinomycetes > Propionibacteriales > Nocardioidaceae > Marmoricola. Next base: position 395 of record JBQCJL010000064.1, on the reverse strand, counting down.
CGCTCGCTGCCGTGCTCGCCCTCGACGCAGCCGACAACATCACGTTCATCGGCGAGACCCCGCATCACGTCTCCATCCTCGACGGCTTGATGCGCGACTCGGGAGTACGCGGTGGCAAGGTGCACGACGCCCGCATCGCCGCCATCTGCCTCGGCAACGGCATCAAGGAACTGTGGACCGCCGATCGCGACTTCAGCTGGTTCCCCGAGCTTCACACGCACAATCCGCTCACATTGAATTCATCAACCGCACGAGAGAACAGGTAGCGTTCCCAGCTATGCAGCAGATCCTCGACGCCATTCTGAACGGCGCCAGCGGCGACGACATCGCCAGCATTCCGCTTCCCGAGTCCTACCGGGCGGCCACCGTCCACAAGGACGAGGTCGACATGTTCG
>JBQCJL010000063.1:0-4923 GCA_051952795.1 Marmoricola sp. | reverse complement strand
AGTAGGGACCGTCGATCTTGTCCATCTCGCCGGTCTCCGAGTCGCCGACCACGATCGCGGGCCGGTAGACCCGCCACGGGATCGTCGACTCCTCGCGGATGATCTTCTCGGACTCGAACTTGGTGCGGTGATAGGGCGAGGGGAGCCCCTGGCCCTCGTCGAACATCGACTCGTCGAAGATGCCGCGGTAGTCGCCGGACGCCGCGACGGACGAGACCTGGTGGAAGGTGCCGGCCTGGACGGCCTCGGCGAGCGCGAGGGCGTTGCGCGTGCCGCCGACGTTCATGAGCTCGTTGAGCTCGTCGCTCGCGGTCATGTCGTAGATCGCGGCGAGGTGGAAGAAGTGGCCGATGGTGCCGGCGTGCTCCTCGATCCACTTCTGGTCGATGCCGAGCATCTGGGTGCCGAGGTCGCCGATGACCGGCTTGATCCGGTCGCCGCCGCCCCACTGGGGGTACAGCGCCTCGAGGCGTGAGCGCGAGGATTCGCGGCACAGGACGAAGATGTCGCCCTCGCGGTTCTCGATCAGCTCCTTGACCAGGTTGCGTCCGATGAAGCCGGTCGCGCCCGTTACGAAGTAGTTCATCTCCAACCGCTTCCTCTCAACCGATGCTCACGCACATGTTACTGACGAGTAGCCTAGTCGTCCTTGCCGCCGAACATGATCTCGTCCCAGCTGGGCACCGAGGCCCGGCCCTTCTTCCGTGACGCGTGCTCGGCGGGCGCCGCAGGCGCCTCCCTGGGCGGGGGCGACGGCGTCGGAGTCGCCCGGGTAGGTGGCGCCTCGAAGAGTACGTCGCTGGGCTCCGGGTCGGTGTCGTCGGCCTTCGCCGCGGGCGGCCGGACCAGCTCGATGGCGTCGTCTCCGAGCGGAACGCCGCTAGGCGCAGCCCTACCCAGCACGATCGCACTGTTCGGCAGGCTGGCGGTCGAGGGAACCGAGGCGAGCACCGGGGCGGTGTCCTCGTCAGCGGGGGCGGGCGCCGCGGGCGCGACCTCGGCCGGCTCGGTCAGCTCGCCGGTGAGGAGCTGAGCCTCCTCGTTCTCCGCGGTGACATACCGCCCGGGAGCGTCGTAGGTGAACACGGCTCGCGCCACGGTGCCGGCGTGGGGGTATTCGGCGACGACCGTCCAACGGCCGTCCTCGCGTCGCCACGAGTCCCACGCGACGTCCTCCGGAATGACGTTGACCGCGCGGAGTCGCACCGCGGCGGCCTCGTCGAGCGTGCGAGCGGCCGTGGCCCGGTCGCTGGTGCGCCGCCGCAGCGACGCCTTCTGGGCGAGGGCGGCGATGTGCTCGCGCTCGGCGATGACGGGGCCGGCGAACACGAGCAGCTTCTCGACGGTCGTCCCGGCGGCTGCAGCCACCTCTTCGACGGAGGCGCCGGCACGGATGCGCGTCTGGATGTCGCGGGGCCGAAGCGTGCTGTCCATGGACTTCTCCAACTGGCCGAGGCGGGTGTTATCGCCCCGTAGCGCCGCCCGCAGCCGGTGGTCGACGAGGACGGAGAACTCGACCCCGCGATGACTGACGAGGATCAGAGAGGTTCCGTCCTCGCTCAGCCCCACAGGGGTGAGGTCCGTCATCGCGTCGTGGCTCCTAGGTGGGCTCGGGTCATCTGCTAAGTGAGCCTACGCGACAGGCGTCGTTCATTGGATGCTTCCCATCCGGCAATCTGGGACTAGCTGCCGAGGACTCGCCGCAGGTAGGCGTTGGTGAAGATCCGGTCGGGATCGAGCCGGTCTCGGATCGCCGCGAACTCCGCCCACCGGGGGTAGACCGCCGCGAGGTCCTCGGCGGTCCGGGTGTGCAGCTTGCCCCAGTGCGGACGCCCGTCGTAACCGCGCAGGACCCGTTCGACACCGGTGAAGTAAGCGGTGTGGTCGGTCTGCTGGTTGACGTGGAAGGCGAGGTACATGACGTCGCGCCCCGAGGCCGTCGACAGGGCGATGTCGTCCGCGGGCGCGAGCCTGACCTCGACCGGGAAGCTGATCCTCCAGTCGGCGACATCGATGAGGCGCCTCACCTCGCGCAGGGCCTCGATGCCGACCTCGCGCGGCACGGCGTACTCCATCTCGCGGAACCGCACCGTGCGCGGCGACGTGAAGACCTTGTGCGGAACGTCGGAATACCGGCGTGCGGACAGGGCGCGCCCGGACACCTCGTTGATCCTGGGGATGAGGCTCGGCCGCATGTTGGCGGCGCGATTCAGCCACCCGAAGACGCGGTTGGACAGGAACTCGTCGTCGAGCCATCGCCGGAACGGCTGGAGCGGTTCCGGGTCGTCGAGGGTGCGGTCGTTGCACTTCAGCAGGCAGCGATCCGTGTGGGGGAACCAGTAGAACTCGACGTGGTGGTGCTCGGCGTCGAGCGCGTCGAGCGACGCCAGGACCTCATCCCACAGGATCGGCCGTTCCTGCGCCTCGAGCGTGAACAGCGGCTCGACGCGGAAGGTGATCCGGGTCAGCACGCCGAGGGCGCCCAGCCCGATGCGCGCTGCGGCGAAGATGTCGGGATTCAGCTCGGGCGTGGCGGTCACGACGCTGCCGTCGGCACTGACGATCTCCAGCCCGGCGATCTGTGCGGACAGGGAGGCCACAGTGCCGCCGGTGCCGTGGGTGCCCGTCGAGGTGGCGCCCGCGACCGTCTGCCGGTCGATGTCGCCCATGTTGTGCAGGGAGAGGCCGAGCTGCTCGAGACTCGCGTTGAGCTCATGGAGCGGGGTCCCGGCGTAGGCGGTCACGGTCATCGCGTCCCGGTCGACGGCAGTGATCCCACGCAGCCGGTCAGGACGCAACAGGAGGCCCTGCGTCAGGGCGATGTCGGTGAAGGAGTGCCCTGCGCCAGGCATCTTCACGGTCAGCTGATGATGAGCGGCGGCGATCACGGCATCGCTGACCTCGGCGGAGGTGGCTGGACTCAGCACTCTGACCGGGCGTGCCGTCGCAAGCCCCGACCAGTTCTGCCAGGTCCCGGGTACCTCGGTCATGGCGACGATCCTAGAAGTGCACCTCCTAGGATCGGTGGGTGCCCGACTCTCCCGCCGCCACCGCCGATCCGCGGCCATTCGATGCCGTACTGCTCCTCTCCTTCGGAGGTCCGGAGAAGCCCGAGGACGTGGTCCCGTTCCTGCGCAATGTCACCCGGGGTCGCGGAATCCCCGATGAGCGTCTCGCGGAGGTGGGGGAGCACTACTTCCTCTTCGGCGGCCGCAGCCCGATCAACGACCAGAACCGTGCTCTTCTCGCGGCCATCCAGCAGGATCTCGCGGACAACGGCGTCGAGCTGCCGGTGTACTGGGGCAATCGCAACTGGGACCCCTACCTGCGTGACACCCTGGCGCAGATGACGGCCGACGGAGTGCGGCGAGCCGCCGTCTTCGTGACTTCGGCGTACTCCTCCTACTCGGGTTGCCGCCAGTACCGCGAGGACCTCGCGGGCGCGGTCGCGGCCGTGGAGGGTGCGCCCACCCTCGACCGACTGCGGGCGTACTTCAATCACCCGGGCGTCGTCGAGCCCATGATCGACACAACGGTGGCGGCTCTGGACCGCCTCCCCGAGGAGCGGCGAGACGGCGCGCGCCTGCTGTTCGTGACGCACTCCGTGCCGGTCAGCTACGACGACACGAGCGGACCCGACGGGCACGCCTACGTCACCCAGCACGAGAGCGTCCGGAACGTGGTCGCGGCTGGCGTCGAGGCGCGCACCGGCCGTTCCTTCGGCCACGATCTCGTCTTCTGCTCACGCTCCGGCGCTCCGGGCACCCCCTGGCTCGAGCCGGATGTCAACGACCGACTGCGCGACCTTGCCGCGACCGGCACCGAGGCCGTGGTCGTCATCCCGATCGGGTTCGTCTCCGACCACATGGAGGTCGTCTACGACCTCGACGTCGAGGCCGCCGCCACCGCCGAGGAGCTGGGCCTGGCCTTCGCTCGGGCGTCGACGTGCGGTACCGACCCGCGCTTCGTGGCTCTGGTGCGCGATCTGATCCTCGAGCGGGCAGCGGCCGAGCGTGGTGAGGATCCGCGGCGCCTGGTCTGCGGCTCGCTGCCACCCGCGTGGGATCGGTGCCTTGAGCGGTGCTGCCCCAACCCGCGGGCGCCGAAGCCCGCGCTGGGCCAGGTTCCCTCGCATGGCTGACCTGCCCGTGGCGCTCGGCGAGCTCGCGGCGCTCGCCAGGGCCACGGCGGCCGAGGCCGCCGATCTCGTCCAGGCGATGCGCGCGGAGGCGGTCGATATCGCGGGGACGAAGTCCTCGGCGACGGACGTGGTGACCCGCGCCGATCTGGCGTCGGAGGCACTGATCCGGCGGCGTCTCGTGGAGGCGCGCCCGGGCGACGGCTTCATCGGCGAAGAGGGGGACGACGTCGCGTCGTCCACCGGCGTCACCTGGGTCGTGGACCCCATCGACGGCACCGTGAACTACCTCTACGGCCTTCCGCACTACGCGGTCTCGATCGCGGCACAGGTGGCGGGCGCCACCGTCGTCGGAGTCGTGCGAGCGCCGATCCTCGGACTCGAGTTCTGGGCGACCCGCGACGGCGGATCCTTCGAGGGGAGCACTCCGCTGCGCTCGACCAGTACGGTCGAGCTCCCGTCTGCGCTGGTGGCTACCGGCTTCGGGTACGAGACCGCCGTCCGTGAGAGCCAGGCCCGAGCCGTGGCGGCGCTCCTCCCCGCCGTGCGCGACATCCGCCGCAACGGCTCCTGCGCCCTGGACATCTGCGCCGTCGCGCAGGGGGCCGTCGACGCCTATGTGGAGAGCGGACCGCATCTGTGGGATCACGCAGCGGCGTCGTTGATCGCCACGGAGGCCGGCGCTTGCTTCACCGCGGAGCCCGGATCCGGCGGCCGGGACCTCCTGCTCTGCGCGCCGGAGGCCGTGTTCGCGGATTTCGCGGAGCTGGCGCATCGGTGCGGTT
>JBQCJL010000062.1:0-7083 GCA_051952795.1 Marmoricola sp. | reverse complement strand
GTCGTGCAGCGCACTGCCCTCGCGGAGGAACTCCGGAGAGAAGATGATCGAGGCGTCCGGATGCCGCTCGCGCAGACGATTGGTGAATCCCACGGGCACCGTCGACTTGATCACCACGCTGAGGTCGGGGTTGTGGGCCAACGCCTGGGCGGTCACGTTCTCCACGCTGCTGGTGTCGAAGTAGTTGGTGCGCTCGTCGTAGTTCGTCGGCGTCGCGACGATGACGAACTCGGCGTCGGCGTAGGCCGCCGCCGCGTCGAGGGTCGCGGTGAGGTTGAGATCCTCGTGGGCGAAGTACTTCTCGATGTCGGGATCGGCGATCGGCGACTCGCGTCGATTGATCTGGTCGACCTTCTCGGGAACCAGGTCGACGGCCCAGACCTCGTGGTGACGGGCCAGCACGACCGCGTTGGCAAGACCGACGTATCCCGTGCCGACGATGGCGATCTTCACACGGGCGACTATAGGGACCGGTCTGATCGCAACCTGAACGCGACGTGAACCGGGCCCGAACAAGTTCGGGTATTCGGGCCAGCGCATCTACCCTTGACCGGTCATGACACGCACGTATGAGGTCCGCACCTACGGGTGCCAGATGAACGTCCACGACTCCGAGCGGCTCAGCGGTCTCCTGGAGGACGCGGGGTACGTCGTCGCACCCGAGGGCGACCAAGCCGACGTCGTCGTCTTCAACACCTGTGCGGTGCGGGAGAACGCCGACAACCGGCTCTACGGCAATCTCGGCCATCTCGCGCCCGTGAAGGCGGCGAACCCGGGGATGCAGATCGCCGTCGGCGGCTGCCTGGCCCAGAAGGATCGCTCCACCATCGTGGAGAAGGCGCCCTACGTCGACGTGGTCTTCGGCACGCACAACATCGGCTCGTTGCCGGCTCTCCTGGACCGGGCGCGCTCGCTGCAGGAGGCCCAGGTCGAGATCCTCGAGTCGCTGGACGTGTTCCCCAGCACCCTGCCGACCAAGCGCGACTCGGCCTACGCCGCCTGGGTCTCAGTCAGCGTCGGCTGCAACAACACCTGCACCTTCTGCATCGTGCCGAGCCTGCGGGGCAAGGAGAAGGACCGGCGCCCCGGCGAGATCCTCGCCGAGATCGAGGCACTGGTCGCCGAAGGCGTCACGGAGATCACGCTGCTGGGCCAGAACGTGAATGCCTACGGCGTGGAATTCGGCGACCGGCAAGCGTTCTCCAAGCTCCTGCGCGCGTGCGGGGACATCGAGGGCCTGGAGCGGGTGCGCTTCACCAGTCCGCACCCCGCCGAGTTCACCGACGACGTCATCGAGGCGATGGCCGACACCCACAACGTGATGCCGCAGCTCCACATGCCGCTGCAGTCCGGGTCCTCGCGGCTGCTCAAGGAGATGCGGCGTTCCTACCGGCAGGAGAAGTACCTCGGCATCATCGAGCGTGTCCGCTCTGCGATGCCGGACGCCGCCATCACCACCGACATCATCGTCGGCTTCCCCGGCGAGACCGAGGACGACTTCCAGGAGACGATGAAGGTCGTCCGCGAGGCACGCTTCGCCGGCGCCTTCACCTTCCAGTACTCGCCGCGGCCAGGAACCCCGGCGGCCGGCCTGCCGGACCAGATCTCACCCGAGGTCGTCCGCGACCGGTACGACCGACTCGTCGAGCTGGTCAACCAGATCGCCTGGGAGGAGAACCGGAGGCTCGAGGGCCGCGTGGTCGAGCTGATGGTGGCCGAGGGCGAGGGGCGCAAGGACGCCGACACCCGACGTCTCACCGGGCGGGCGCGCGACAACCGCCTGGTCCACTTCACCCCGCTGGCAGCGGACGGGGCGGAGATCCACGTGCGCCCTGGTGACGTCGTCGAGGTCAGAGTCACACGCGGAGCGCCGCATCACCTCCTCGCCGACGGTGCGGTCGTGGCGACGCGCCGCACGCGCGCGGGTGACGCCTGGGAGCAGCGCGAGGCGAAGGTCGAGGCGACGCGCACCGTCGGGCTCGGGCTGCCGACTCTCGGAGTGCCCGACCCGCTTCCCGTCACCACCGGCTGTGGCTGACCGGCCGATCGTCGCGATCGTCGGAGCGACGGCGACTGGGAAGAGCGATCTCGCCCTCGACCTGGCCGAGCAACTCGGCGGCGAGGTGATCAACACCGACGCCATGCAGATCTATCGAGGCATGGACATCGGAACCGCGAAGCTCCCCATCGAGCAGCGTCGCGGCATCCCGCATCACCTGATCGACATCGCCGACATCGGTCAGGTCGCGAGTGTGGCGGAGTTCCAGGGTCTGGCGCGGACGGCGATCGCCGACTGTCGCGCCCGCGACGTCGTTCCGATCCTGGTCGGAGGATCGGCCCTCTACACCCGCGCGATCCTGGACGAGTTCGAATTCCCGGGAACCGATCCGGACCTGCGCGCGCGACTCGAAGAGGAGCTCGAGGAGGTGGGAAGCGCGGTGCTGTACGAGCGCCTGCAGCGGCTCGATCCTCAAGCCGCGCAGGGAATCCTGATCTCGAACGGCCGACGGATCGTCCGCGCGCTCGAGGTCATCGCGATGCAGGGATCGTTCACCAGCTCTCTGCCCCAGCACGTCTATCGCGATCCACACACCGTTCAGATCGGTCTCGACATCGATCGGCCCACGCTGCACGAGCGCATCGAGCTGCGCGTCCGACAGATGTGGGCGGCAGGTCTGGTCGACGAGGTGCGCAGGCTGGCCGACCGGGGGCTGGGCGACAGCAGAACCGCGAGCCGTGCGATCGGCTACCAGCAGACGCTGGCCTTCCTGGACGGAGAGCTCGACGAGCGCGCCGCGATCGAGCAGATCGCCGGCGCCACGCGCCGCTTCGCCCGGCGTCAGGACAGCTGGTTCCGCAAGGACCCGCGGGTCGTCTGGCTGCCCTTCGACGCGCCCGACCTCAGCCGACGCGCTCGGACAGTCCTGCCGAGCCGGTCTTAGCGGCGATGACCTCGCGGTAGTAGTCGATCAAGAGGCCGTTGACCCCCGCCCACGAGCGGTTCGACACGCTGCGTCGGGCCGTGAGTCCCGTCCGCTGGCGCAGCACCGGCTGCTCGACCAGGGTGCGCACGTAGTGCGCCATGTCCTCCTCGTCGCCCGCCTCGTAGAGGAAGCCTGCTCCCTCGTCGACGACGTCGATGGGCCCTCCCGAGCGGGGAGCCACGACCGGAACGCCGGATGCGAGCGCCTCCTGCGCGGCCTGGCAGAAGGTCTCATGCCGACCCGTGTGCACGAAGACGTCCAAGCTCGCGTACGCCGTGGCCAGCTCCTCGCCGTGGAGCAGGCCGAGGAAGGCGGCCGAGGGGAGCAGCTTGCGCAGCCGCGCCTCCTCAGGGCCTTCGCCGACGATCACGAGGCGCACGCCGGGCATGCCCTCGAGGTGACCGAGAAGCTCGAGCTCCTTCTCGGGGGCGAGGCGACCGATGTAGCCGACCAGCACCTCGCCGTCGGGGGCGAGCCGGTGCCGCAGCGCCTGGCTGGCCTTGGCCGGGGAGAAGAGCTCGAGGTCGACGCCCCGGCCCCAGCGGGCCACGTTGTCGATGCCGAGATCCTTCAACTGCGTGATGCTGGCGCTCGAGGGAGCGAGCGTGAGGTCGGCGTCCTTGTGGATGCGCCGCGTCAGTCGTGCCATCGCGCCGGGCGCGCCGGGAATGCCGTAGCGATCCGCGAAGCCAACGAGATCGGTCTGGTAGATGGCGACCGTGGGGATGTCGAGGTCGCGAGCGGCCTGCAGCGCCTGATAGCCGAGGGAGGCCGGCGAGGCGATGTGCACCACATCGGGGGCGAAGCGCTGCATCGCACTGCGGAGGCGGCGCTGCGTCTCCAGCCCGACGCGGAAGTCCTTGATGAACGGCAGCTGGGCACCGCGCACCTTGACGACCGGGAAGCCGGCGTAGGTCTCCGGTCCGGTCGGAGCGAGCAGGCGTGCGATGTGGTTCTCGTGGTCGAGATGCTCCAGCACGCGACGTACGGAGTTCGTGACGCCGTTGATCTGTGGCAGGAACGACTCCGCCACCACCATCACCCGGAGCTGGTCGTGGTGGGGAAGCGGCAGTCGGACGACATTCGGCGCAGATGGTCGAGTGTTCACACCATCGACGGTGGGCGAGGCGAGGAAACGGATACCCAGCCCACGGTTACGCGTCGGTGAAGTCGATAAGTCGGGCGAGAACCGCCAAGCGTGCATGGGAGAATCGTCACGTGAGCGTCGACCTTCCTTTCGTCAAGGGCCACGGCACCGAGAACGACTTCGTCCTGATTCCCGATGCCAGCGGTCGCTGGGAGTTGACGCCCGACCAGGTCGCCCAGCTCTCCAACCGCCGCAGCGGCATCGGTGGGGACGGAGTGATCCGCGTGGTTCGTACCGATGCCACCGAGGATCCGGCGGCGGTGGCGGCACGGGACCAGGCCGTGTGGTTCATGGACTACCGCAACTCCGACGGATCGCTGAGCGAGATGTGCGGTAACGGCGTGCGCGTGCTCGGGCTCTATCTGGCGACCCACGCCGACGTCGACATCCGCGAGCCGCTTCCGATCGCGACCCGAGCCGGCGTGAAGACGCTGAGGTTCGAGCGCGGCCAGATCACGGTCGACATGGGTTCTCCCCAGATCATGGACGCCACCTGGGTCGGCGTGGGCGAGCGACGCTGGGATGCCCGCAACATCGGCATGGGGAACCCACACGCGGTCGTCTTCGTCGACTCACTCGATGACGCCGGCGCTCTACTCGAGGCGCCGGCGGTCGACGCGGCCACGTATCCGGAGGGCGTGAACGTCGAGTTCGTCCGACGCGTCGAGGACCGCCACGTCGAGATGCGGGTGCACGAGCGCGGATCGGGGGAGACCCGCTCCTGTGGCACCGGGGCCTGCGCCGCCATGGTCGCGACGGCGCTCGCCGATGAGGCGCCCCGCGGCACCGCGTACCTCGTCGATGTCCCCGGCGGTCGCTTGGAGATCGTCTGGACCGAGGACGATCGCATCCTGCTGACCGGTCCCGCGGTGCTGGTCGCGGAGGGCGTCGTCACCCTCTGAGTGCGATGGCCCCGCGTCTCGCTAGGGTGCCAGCCATGGACATCAAGGGTTACAGCGCCATCGTCACGGGTGGCGCATCAGGGATCGGCGCCGCCTGTGCGCGTCAGCTCGCCGCCAAGGGCGCGATCGTCGTGGTCGCGGACCTCAATGCCGAGAAGGGCGAGGCGCTGGCCAAGGAGATCGGCGGCGCGTTCGTCACCGTCGACGTGACCGACACCGACCAGATCCAGAAGGCGGTCGAGACGGCTGCCGAGCTCGGCGAGCTGCGCGTCCTGGTCAACTCCGCCGGGATCGGCTGGGCGCAGCGCACCATCGGCCGCGACGGTCAGTTCGAGTCCGCGCACAGCCTGGAGGCCTTCAAGAAGGTCATCGAGATCAACCTGATCGGTACCTTCGACGCGATCCGCCTCGCCGCCACGGTGATGAGCCGCTACGACGAGACCGCGACGGGCGAGCGCGGCGCCATCGTCAACATGGCGTCGGTCGCCGCCTTCGACGGCCAGATCGGCCAGGCCTCCTACTCCGCCTCGAAGGGCGGCGTCGTCGGCATGACCCTGCCGGTCGCCCGGGACCTCTCCGCCGCGGGCATCCGCGTGAACACGGTGGCGCCGGGCCTCATCGACACCCCGATCTACGGCGAGGGCGAGCCCGCCGAGCAGTTCAAGGCGCACCTGGGCCAGAGCGTGCTGTTCCCCAAGCGCCTGGGAGTGCCGGACGAGCTGGCCAGCATGGTCGTGGAGCTGGTCACCAACTCCTACATGAACGCTGAGACGGTGCGCGTCGACGGCGGCATCAGGATGCCTCCGAAGTAGCGACGAGGCTAGGCCTCGTAGTCGGCGCGCTTATTGGACCAAGCGAGGCCGGCTATGAGGCCGAACCAGAGCAGCGGGACCAGGCCGCCGGCGCTGCCGCTGTGGGCGATGCCCACGATCTGGAGGAGCGCGCCGGCCGAGCCGATCACGACCACGGCGATCTGTCCCCAATGCTTGCGCATGCACGCGCCGATGCCGCCGACGATGAACAGCACGCTCAGCACGATCGCGATCGCGGCCATCACGTAGAAGAAGTCCGAGAAGTCGGTGATCACCTGCGAGCAGGCGGCATCGCCGCCGCAGTCCAGCGCGTTCGGATCGCTCGCGATGACCAGGAGCCCGATCGCTCCCAGGAGGGTCACCGCGCCGCTGATGATGGCGAGGATGCCGGCGGCGATCAAACGCCCGCCGCCACGCTGGGGTGTGGGCGCGGGCCCTCCGTAGTACCCCGGATAGAACCCCGGCTGGGGAGCGCCGGCCACCGGTACGGACAGCGGGTACTCGGTCGGCTCCATGGTCTGCACGCCGTTGGTCGCCACGTGATGGGTCCAGGTGGTCCCGTCGAAATACCGCAGTTGGGCGCGGCCGAGCGGGTCCGGATGCCAGTCGGCGTTCATGGGTCTCCCCCCAGTAGATGCTGAGCCGACAATAATGCCGCGACAGCCCGGCTACGCTGGAAGCTGTATGACGAACGCACCTGACTTCAATCTCGACGACGAGCTCGAGGAGACCGCCGGCTGGGACCTCGATCCCGAGCCGACCGGCTACGCCGACCACGATCCCGAGGAATCGACCGGGTCCTATGACCTCGCGGAGCGCTATGCACTGCGCCGCGTCGCCGGCCTGTCGACCGAGCTCGAGGACATCACCGAGGTCGAGTACCGCCAGCTCCGCTTGGAGCGGGTGGTCCTCGTGGGCGTGTGGACGGAGGGATCCATCGAGGATGCCGAGAACTCCATGGCCGAGCTCGCCGCTCTCGCGGAGACCGCGGGCTCCGAGGTCCTCGATGCCCTCTACCAGCGCCGCACCAAGCCGGATCCCGCTACCTTCATCGGCCGCGGCAAGGTCGACGGCGTTGCCGAGATCGTGCGCGCGACCGGTGCGGACACGGTGATCTGCGACGGTGAGCTCGCCCCGAGCCAGTTGAGGAACCTCGAGGACCGCATCAAGGTCAAGGTGGTCGACCGCACCGCCCTGATCCTCGACATCTTCGCCCAGCACGCGAAGTCCAAGGAGGG
>JBQCJL010000061.1:0-7342 GCA_051952795.1 Marmoricola sp. | reverse complement strand
GGCACCATGGGTGGACAGGACATGCGCCTCGATGTCCTCGAGCGCGGCCAGTACCTCCAGGCCGGCGTCCTTGACGAGGAAGGCGCTGAGCGGCCCGTGCTGGGGTGCCTTCCGCGGCACCGAGCGGCGGGCACACACCAGGCTGGTCTCGGTGGCGGTCGCCGTGATCGAGAAGATGCTCGCGGACTCCGCCCACGCCGGGATGTCGGCGCCCGCGCCGAGCCCGACCATCGCGAGAGTCTCGGGGTACCGCTCGATCATGGTGCGACTCCTACCGCGCTGAGCCCCAGGGTCTCGGGGAGACCGAGGGCGAGGTTGAGGCACTGCACGGCGGCGCCGCCGGTGCCCTTGGTGAGATTGTCGATCGCGCCGACGACGACCACCCGACCGGCGGCCTCATCGACGGCGAGCTGCAGCTGGATGCTGTTCGCGCCGAGGACGGCCTGGGTCGTCGGCCATTGACCCTCGGGAAGCAGGTGGACGAAGGGCTCGTCGGCGTAGGCCTCGGCGTAGGCCTGGCGGAGGTCGGACTCCGTGGCACCGGGCTGGAGGCTCGCGGTGCAGGTGGCCAGGATGCCCCGGGGCATGGGCGCCAGGAGCGGGGTGAAGCTGACCTTCACCTCGTCGCGGGTCAGGGCGCTCAGGTTCTGGACGATCTCGGGCGTGTGCCGGTGGACGCCGCCGACGCCGTAGGCCGACATCGAGCCCATGACCTCACTGCCGAGCAGGTTGGTGGTCGCCTTCTTGCCCGCGCCGCTGGTGCCGCTCGCCGCGACGACGACCAGATCGGTCGGGTCGACCAAGCCCTGATGGACGGCCGGGGCGAGCGCGAGCGAGGTGACCGTCGGATAGCAGCCGGGGACGGCGATCCGCCGAGCGCCCTCCAGCTTCGCGCGCTGTCCGGGGAGCTCAGGCATGCCGTAAGGCCAGCTGCCAGCATGCGCCGACCCGTAGAAGCGCTCCCACATCGCCGCGTCCGTCAGACGGTGGTCAGCACCGCAGTCGATCACCACCACGTCGTCGCCGAGAGCCGCGGCGATCTCGGCGCTCTGACCGTGCGGCAGCGCGAGGAAGACAGCGTCGTGGTCGGCGAGGGTCGCGACCTCCGTGTCGGCCAGCACGCGGTCCGCGAGCGGAATCAGGTGGGGCTGCAACGCGCCCAGCTTCTGACCCGCGTTGCCGCCCGCGGTCACGGCGCCGATCTCGATCTGCGGATGGCTGAGCAGCAGCCGCAGGATCTCGCCCCCGGCGTAACCGCTCGCGCCCGCAACGGCGACCCGAAATGCGCTCATGTGCATGACTATACACATCGCCGTATATTTTCGCGCCACGGTTGAGGCGCGACCTGCAAGGTCGAACGCATTACGTGCAAGGTCGACCGTAATAAGTGCAAGGTCGGCGTCAACTCGTGCAAGGTCGGCGGGGCGGCGGGGGTCAGGTGCGCTGAACGGCTCCGGTCGTCTCGGCGGCCTTGGCCACAGCGGCGTCGCGGGCAGCGGCGGCCTCGCCCTCTTCCAACGTGCGGTCGGGGGCGCGGAAGCGCAGCGCGAACGCGAGCGACTTCTTGCCCGTGCCGATCTGCTCGCCCACGTAGACGTCGAACAACCGCACCGACTCCAGCAGCGCCCCCGCACCCTCACGGAGGGCAGCCTCGACGGCGGCGGACGGAACGGTCGCGTCGACGACCAGCGCAACGTCCTCCTTGGCGACCGGGTACGTCGAGAACGCCGGCCCCGGGACCACGTCGGGCGCGAGGGACAGCACCGTGTCGAGATCGAGGACGACGGCGGCACTGCGCTCGGGCAGGCCGTAGGCCTTACAGACCTTCGGATGCACCTCGCCGGCGAACCCGAGCGTGACGTCGCCCTGCGTGATCTTGGCGCAGCGACCAGGATGCCAGGGCATCACGGCCGCACTCTCGACGGTGATGTCCACGGCGAGCTCCGCAGCCAGGCGTCGCGCGACGGCGATGGCGTCCTGCCAGCCAGCCGGTTCCGCCGGACCCCACCAGCCGGCGCGGGTGCGCTCGCCCGCGAGCACCACCCCGAGCTCGGTCCATTGCAGCGGAATGGCCTCGAGCAGGTCGGCCAGCTCGTCCTCGGTCGGCCTCCGGTCGACGCCGTAGATCGGCGCCTTCCGGTCGACGGGGAGGGCGACGGACTGGGTCTCGAAGAGCGCGACTCCGGAAGCGCCTCGGCCGAGGTTCCGGCCGGCGGCCTCCAGCAGCCCGGGTAGCACGGTGGTCGTATAGAACGGGGCCTCGCTCGACAGCGGATTGGCCAGCTCGACGGTGTTCCGGCGCGGATCCTCGGCCGGGAGCCCCAGCTTGTCGAACGTGTCGGCACCCACGAAGGGGAAGCTGATCACCTCCACCAGACCCGCACCGGCGAGGGTGCGCCCCACCCGGCGGCGCAGGCGCTGCTCGCGGGTCAGACCGCGACCCGCCGCCTCGCGCGGGAGCACGCTGGGCACCTGGTCGTAGCCCACGATCCGGACGACCTCCTCGACGAGGTCGTAGGGGTCGTTGAGGTCAGGCCGGTAGGTGGGAACGGTGGCCGTCAGGACCTGGCCGTCGACCTCGACCTGCGCGCCGATGAGCTCGAGACTCCGAACGGTCGTCTCATCGTCGATGGCGATGCCCGACAGTCGCCGCGGAAGGTCGATCGGCATGGTCACGGATCGCGGTGCGACACGCGTGCCCGCCTCCGTGACGCCGTCGGTGGCGGTCGCACCGCCGAACTCGACCATCAGCTCCACCACCCGCTGTGCCGCGGCGGGCGCCAGGAGCGGGTCCACGCCGCGCTCGAAGCGCTTGCTGGCCTCCGATCCGAGCTTGTGCCGCTTCTGACCTCGGAAGATCGTCGTCGGATCGAAGTACGCCGCCTCGATCACGATCTCCGTGGTCGAGGCCGAGATCTCGGTGTCGGCGCCGCCCATCACGCCGGCCAGGCCGATCGGACCGCTGTCGTCGGCGATGAGCAGATCCTCGGGGCTGAGCTCGCGCACCACGTCATCGAGCGTGGTCAGCTTCTCCCCCGCTGTGGCACGTCGCACGCGGATGGGGCCCGAGAGCTTCGCCTTGTCGTAGCAGTGGTTCGGCTGGCCGAGCTCCAGCATCACGTAGTTGGAGATGTCGACGGCCAGTGAGATCGACCGCATGCCGCACTGCTCGAGACGCTTCGCCATGAAGTCGGGCGTCGGCCGGGCCGGGTCGAAGCCGGTGACCGTGCGCGCCACGAAGTAGGGACAGGCGTCATCCTCGAGCAGGACCGGGTAGCCCGTGTCGTTCGGCAGGGGGAAGTCACGCTGCGCCGGGTCCCGATACGGAGCCTCGAAGCCGAGGGCGGCCTCGCGCGCGACGCCGCGCAGGCTGAGCGCGTAGGCGCGGTCCGGATTGATCTCGAACTCGATGACCTCCTCGCCGAGACCCAGCACTGGGCGTGCGTCGGTTCCGGGCTCGGGCGCATCCTCCGGGAGCACGATGATGCCGTCGTGGTCGTCGGAGATGCCGAGCTCCCGACCCGAGCAGATCATCCCCGCGCTCACGTGACCGTAGGTCTTGCGAGCGGAGATCTCGAAGTTCCCGGGAAGGACGCCACCCGGCAGGATCACCACGACCTTGTCCCCGGGCCCGAAGATGTGCGCCCCGCAGACGATGCCTTGCGGCTCCCCGGTCCCGTTGGCGTCACCGACGTCCACGGTGCACCAGTTGATGGTCTTGCCGTTCTTCTGTGGTTCCTTCTCCTGGGTCAGCACGCGGCCGACCACGAGCGGTCCCTCGATGCCGGCGCCGGCGGTGTGGATCGCCTCGAGCTTGAGCCCGAGCGCCGTGAGCCGATCGGTGAGCTGCTCGGTGTCGACCGTGTCCGGCAGGTCGACGTACTCCTTGATCCAGGAGACCGGGGCCTTCATCTAGAGCTCACTCCCAAATGCCGTGGTGAAGCGGACGTCGCCCTCGAAGAGCGTGCGCAGATCCTCGAGGCCGTGCCGGAACATCAGCGTCCGGTCGATGCCCATGCCGAAGGCGAACCCGCTGTAGCGGTCGCTGTCCACTCCGCACGCGCGCAGGACGCGCGGGTTGACGATGCCGCAGCCACCCCATTCGATCCAGCCCTCGCCCCGACACGTGCGGCAGTCGCCGCCCGCCCCCTTGCACACGAAGCAGGTCAGGTCGACCTCGGCGGACGGCTCGGTGAACGGGAAGTACGAAGGCCGGAAACGCGTCGTGATGCCCTCGCCGAACATCTGGCCGGCGAAGTGATCCAGGGTTCCCTTCAGGTGGGCCATCGAGATCCCCTCGTCGATGGCCAACCCCTCGACCTGGTGGAACATCGGGCTGTGGGTGGCGTCGTACTCGTCCGTGCGGAACACCCGACCGGGACACACGACGTAGATCGGCGGGGTGCGGGTCAGCATCGTCCGCGCCTGGACGGGACTGGTGTGCGTCCGCAGGACGACGTGGTTCTCGGCGGGGGCGGTCCAGAAGGTGTCCTGCATGGTGCGCGCTGGATGGTCGGGGCCGAGGTTGAGCGCGTCGAAGTTGAGCCACTCGGCCTCGATCACGGGGCCTTCGGCCACCTCCCACCCCATCGCCACGAAGATGTCGGCGATCAGCTCAGCCCCTGTCGTGAGCGGGTGCCGGGCCCCGAGCGGGTACCGATCGGTCGGCAGGGTGACGTCGACGGCCTCCTCGACGAGGATGCGGGCCTCGTGCTCTTCCTCGAGAACGGCCTGGCGCTGCGCCAGGGCCTGGTTGACGGCCCCTCTGGCCTGACCGACCCGGGCTCCTGCCTCCTTGCGGGCCTGCGGCGGAAGGGCGCCGATCTCGCGGTTGGCGAGGGCCAACGGCGAACGATCGCCGGCGTGGTCGATCCGGACCTGCTTGAGCTGGGAGAGGTCGGATGCGGCAGCGATGGCGACGAGCGCGGCATCGCGAGCGGCGTCCACCTCCTCGGGCTTCAAGGGGGTGACCTCCACAGGGTCGTAGTCAGAGTTCGGGCCGGACACGGCGTCAGTCTAGGAATGACGCCGTGTCCGGCGCGAACTGGTTACGCGGTCCCGGGCTCGGCTTCGGCCGCAGCGACCTCCACCAGCGGGTTGCGCGGAACAGCGAGGACATGCTCGAGGAAGACCATCACCGCGATGCCGCCGATCACCAGGAGCACGGTGCCGATGCGGAACGACAGCACGGTCCCGCCGATGAAGTCGGGGCCGTGCACCCCGATGTGGCTGGTCGAGTAGCGGACGGCGAGCGTCGCCAGGGTGGCCAGACCGATCGCACCGCCGACCTGCTGGAAGGCCTGCTGCACTCCGGAGGCGAGCGAGGAGTCCTCCCCGGTCACCTCGTGCAGGGCTGCGTTCCCGATCGCCGGGAAGCTCACGCCGGACCCGAGCCCGAGCAGGATCATGCCGGGCAGGATCTGGGTCCAATAGTTCGTGTCGCTGGTGATCGAGCTCGTCAGCCCGAGCCCGACCGCGTCGAGGAAGAAGCCGGCGGCCAGGAGTCGCTTGACCCCGAGCCGCGGCATCAAGCCCGTGCCGAGACCGATGGCCGCACCGATCGAGAGGCCGAAGGGAAGGTAGGAGAGACCACCCTGGATCGGCGACCAGCCCAGATGCTGTTGCTCCACGAGCGTGAGCAGGAAGAAGTACGAGAAGAACGCGGAGGCGAAGAAGAGCGTGACGATGTTGGTCACCACGCGCGTGCGATTGCGGAAGAAGTCCAACGGGATCAGCGGGTCGTCCGAGCGTGCCTCGATGAGGACCATCAGACCCAGGAGGGCGACTCCCCCGATCAGCGGCACCAGCACATTGGCCGAACCCCACGAGTGCGTCGAGGCGGAGAGCAGCCCGTACACCACCGCGATGAGACCGCCCGTGCCGGTGATGGCGCCGACGAAGTCCGGCCGATGGGCCACGGTCGCCTTGCTCTCGGAGACGAGCCGCGGCACCAGCACGATGGCGATCAGCGCAACCGGGATGTTGATGAAGAACACCCACCGCCAGTCGGCCCATTGGACCAGGAAGCCCGAGATCACGGTGCCCGTGGTGCCACCCAGCCCGGCCACGCCGCCGAACGCACCGAGCGCCTTGATCCGCTCCTGCGGGTCGTGGAACATCACGGCGATCAGGCCGAGCGACGCGGGCGCCGCCAGCGCCTCACCAGCGCCCTGGATGAAGCGCGACACGATCAACATGTCGCCATTGACGGCGAACCCGCAGGTCGCCGAGGCGAGCCCGAAGACCGCCACGCCGGCGAGGAAGGTGGCGCGGCGACCGAGGAGATCCGCCAGCCGACCGCCGAGCAGCAGGAGGCCACCCGCTGCGAGGACGTAGGCGTCGACCACCCAGGCGAGGTCCGAGCTCGTGACCTTGAGCGACGACTGGATGTGCGGGAGCGCGACGTTCACGACGGTGACGTCCAGGATCAGCATGAACTGAATCAGGCAGAGGACGAACAGCGCCTTCCAGCGGCGCGGGTCCGAGACGGTTTCGGTGCTCATGGAGGGCAGTGTGGCACCGCCCGCCGACAGAAATCAGCGCCGCTGGGAACGGGCGCTGGCGTAGAGGCAAACAGCGGCCGCCGTGGCGAGGTTGAGACTCTCGGCCTGGCCGAAGATCGGGATGGACACGATCTGATCCGCCGCCGCGCTCAGCTCTGCGGGGAGGCCCCGGGCCTCGTTGCCGAAGAGCCAGGCTGTCGGTCCGGCGAGGAGCGCATCGGCGCCGAAGAGGTCGACCTCTCCGCCGCCATCCGCGGCGAGCACGCGATACCCCGCGGCACGTACGCGGGCGACCGCCTCCAGCGGATCGCATACATGCGAGAGCGGCACGTGGAACAAGCTGCCCACGGTCGCGCGGACCGTCTTCGCGTTGTAGGGGTCGACGCTGTCGCCCGCGAGGATCACCCCGGAAGCTCCGGCGGCATCGGCACACCGGATCACCGTCCCGGCGTTGCCTGGGTCGCGCACGTCGGCGCAGATCACCAGCAACGGCCGGCGGACGGCATCGAGTTCGACCTCCCGGTCGAGGAAGCGGCACAGCGCCACCAGACCCACCGGCGACTCGGCCTCCGAGAGGCTGGCCATCGCCCGGCCGTCGACGAGGGTGAGGGGGCGGTCACCCACGAGATCGGCGAAGCGCTCGGCTCCCGCTGCCGTCGCGAAGATCTCCTCGACCACACCTGCGCGGAGAGCTCCCTCGACGGCGTTCGGGCCGTCAGCGAGGAAGAGCCGCCGCGCCGGGGGGGCCCCCCCGCGGGGGCACCTGGGCGCGTGGTTTTGTCGCGCGGTGGGCCCCCGCCCGGGGGGGGAAGCCCCCCGCGGCGGGGGCCCGCGCGGGG
>JBQCJL010000060.1:0-7511 GCA_051952795.1 Marmoricola sp. | reverse complement strand
CGGCACCTCCGTGCGGTCCGCCCTGCTCACCACCACGGCGGCATGTCAGGTGGCTCGCAGGAATTCTCCGGCGCTCATCGTCGTACCGAACCCGTCCGCGAACGCGCCATACTCGAACAGCACCTCGCCCCTCACGACGGTTGCCGCGACCGCGCGATCGTTGCGGTTGACCATGCGGGCAACCCCATCGAACCCCGGCATCGGCGCTTCGGCGTAGTCGGCACTGGATCCGTCGAGTCCCGCCGGATCGATCACCACGAGGTCGGCGCGCTTGCCCACGTCGATGCGCCCGACATCCAGTCCGTACCAATCGGCGAGCTCGCCGGTCAACCGATGCACGGCGGCTTCGATCGACATGAATCCGCGCCGATGAACGCGCTCGAGCATGCGGATCCCGAAGTTGTAGAACGCCATGTTCCGCAGGTGCGCACCCGAATCGGCGAATCCGACCTGTACCTCGCGTGACTGCTGCAGTTGATCGAGGACGTCGTCTCGATCGTTCGCGATAACGGTTCTCCATCGCAGACCCGTGCCGTGCGCGACCGCGAGATCGAGCAAGGCGTCTGCAGGCTCGACGCCACGTTCGTCCGCCACCTCACCGAATGACCGACCCACCACGTCCGGGTCCGGGCAGGCCACGATCTCAGCGTCGTAGAGGTCCCGGTGCCACACCTTGGGTCCGAACTTCTTGTTGAGGTCTCGACGGAACTGGCGCCGATAACCCTCGTCCGCGAGGAGCTCATTGCGTGCCATCAGGTCGCGGATGTCCAGCGCCGCCGAGCCCGATCCGAACTCCTCGAAGACGACGAGGTCGACACCGTCGGCGTACACCTCGAAGGGAACGGGCAGGTGCTGCCAGCGGAAGCCGTCACCACCGGCCTTGTTCACCCAGCGCGCTGCGGCGATGGCGAGGCGCACGACGCGTCGGTCCGCCTTGATATCGGCAGCACTGATCATGGTGGTCTTCAGCGGCTTCCGCCGACGCCCCATGCTCTGCGCGAAATAGCGCAGCACTTCCAGTCTGGACGCAAGATTCGGGGTGCTCTGGTGAATGCGCCCCCGTCGCCGGAGAACGTCGTTGAGGGTCGCGTACTCCCTCCAGGACGCGTAGGTCGACGGCAACAACCGTGCGGGCCAGCGGGTGCCCTCGAGTTTGGAGAACGAGCTGCGAATCGTCGATAGACCGAGGAAGCCGGCATCGAGCGCCTCCTCGAGCATCTGCGTCATCGCTCGGATCTCGCTCGGCGTGGGAGATACGGACGCATCTGTCGCCCGGTCCAGACCCATCGTCGCTGCTCGAATATCGGAGTGACCGAGAAATGCCGCGACGTTGGGACCGAGCGGCCTACGCCCGATCTCCTCAGCGTAGGACCGCGGCCCGTCCCAGGATCGATGCTCCTTCACCGCACCGTGGACGACATCCCACGGCAGGGCCTCGACCCGCGCGAACAGGTCGGCGCAGTCCTCGGGGTCGGCATACACGGTCGAGAGCGAGCAGTTCCCGAGGATCACTGTGGTGACACCATGGCGCACGCTTTCGCTGAGCCCAGGGGATCTCAGGACCTCGGCGTCGTAATGGGTATGCACGTCGAGCATCCCCGGAATCACCCACTTGCCGGCCGCGTCGACCTCCCGATCGGCGTGGCCGGGAGCGATCGAGCCGATCCGCGCGATCTTGCCGTCCCGGACTCCGACATCCGTCCGCACCGGCGGTGACCCTGCTCCGTCGTACACCAGCCCGTTCCGTACGACCAGCGAGTATTCGGACATTGCGCTCCCTTGGATACCGATGGGTATTGAATTTCGATACTGCCGAGTATCGTTCGCCCCATGACTGCCGTCAACCTTCCTCGAAAGCGGACGCCGCGCGGTGAGGTGCGAGCTCGCGTCCTCGAGGCGGCGATGGAGGTCTTCGCAGCGATGGGGTTCGCAGGTGCGAGCATCGACGCCATAGCGGAGGCCGCAGGCTTCACGAAGGGTGCGGTCTACTCGAACTTCGGGTCGAAGGACGACCTCTTCTTCGCCTTGCTCGACGATCAGATCGAGCGACGTCGCGTGCTGGTCGAGGAGGTCCTCGATGCCGGCGACGGCACTCCTGATCAGTTCGGACAGCTCTTGATGGAGCAGATGCGCGCCAACCGCTCGTGGCAGCTGCTGTTCACCGAGTACTGGCTTCGCGCCGTGCGCGACCCCGCAGTCCACCGCCGGTTCCTCGAGCACCGCCGTGCGTTGCGCGAGAACATCGAGGCCGTCATCCGCGAACGGTGGAGCGGAGTGAACTCCGACCCTGCAGAGCTCGCGATGCTCGTCCTCGCACTAAACAATGGCCTGTCGATCGAGGAGTTCAGTGATCCCGGGTCCGTCCCCCCCGACCTCTTCGGGCACACACTTCAGGCGCTCATCGGCGATCGGCGGGGGGCGACCACCGAGTGACCGAGAACTCCCAGGGTTGACCCAGCGTCGAGGTCAAGCGACCCTTGCTCGGTGCCGACCTCCAGCCACCTGCTCGCGTTCCTGATCGCCTCGATCCTCTTCATCCAGGTCCCCGGGCCGAGCCTGCTCTTCACCATCGGTCGCGCCCTGACCGTGGGCCGGCGCGAGGCGCTGCTCTCCGTGGTCGGCAACGCGCTCGGACTCGCCGCGCAGGTCTTCGCGGTCACGCTCGGCCTCGGTGCGATCGTCGCGGCGAGCGCGACCGCGTTCACGATCCTCAAGCTGGTGGGCGCTGCGTACGTCATCTTCCTGGGCGTGCAGGCCATCCGGCATCGCCGCGATGCGCGGGAGGCGATGGCCGCCGGGAATCCGGTCAACCGAGCGCGCGGACCGATCCGCACGGGCTTCATCGTGGGCGTGACCAACCCCAAGACCATCGTCTTCTTCGCGGCGTTCCTCCCCCAGTTCGTGAACCCGAACACTGCTGCGACCCCGCAACTGCTCGGTCTGGGCGTGCTGTTCAGCGTGATGGCGGTGGCCTCGGACAGCGTCTGGGTCGCCGTCGCCAGCCGTGCTCGGGACTGGTTCGCCCGCAATCCGAAGCGACTCGACCACCTCAGTGTGGCGGGCGGCGTGATGATGGTCGGTCTCGGAGCGACGCTGGCCTCGACCGACTGACCGCTCCGGCTAGCCCTCGACCAGCTCGAAGTCCGCGAAGTCGAAGCCGGGTGACACCAGGCAGCTGACGAGCGCGTCCTCGGGCCCGGGCAGCGTGCGCTGCCAGACACCGGCCGGAACCATTAACTGCGTGTTCGCAGCCTCCGTGGCGGTGAGCTCATGACTACTCACGTCATCGGGCGCCGAACCTGCTCCACCCAGCTCCAGGCGTACGGCACCGGTGTGCGCCAGCCAGAGCTCGTCGGAGCTCACCCGGTGCCATCGCGACGACTCGCCCGCCGGAAGCAGGAACCAGATCAGCGTTCCGGTCGCGCGCTCACGCCCGTCGGGCAGCGTGACAGTGACCGGCGAGCGCCACGTCTCGCGATACCAGCCACCTTCGGGGTGGGGCTGGAGGTCGAGAGCACGGGCGAGAGCGGGAACCGAGGTCACGCAGGTGATGGTGCCACGGCCAGGACCGCGAGTACGTTCGACCGCATGGACGTCGAAGTCTGGGCTGATCCGTCGTGCCCCTGGTCGTGGGCCGCCTGTACCTGGCTGGAGCACGTGTCGCCGGATCGCGACGTCAGCATCGTCATCCACCCCTTCAGCCTCAAGATCCGGCGAAAGTGGCAGGGGGTCGAGGCGCCTTCGCCGATGGCCGCCTTCGGCCAGGAGCAGGCCCTGCGCGTGCTCCGCGTGGCCACCCAGATCGAGGAGGGCCGCACGCGCTTCTACGCCGAGGCGACGCGGCCCGCTTGGGAGGCGATCGCTGCCGGCCAGCCGCCCGTCTTCGACGTGGAGCGAGCCCTCGCTCAGGCTGACCTCGCGCAGGGCCTCGCCACGCTCGCCGACGACGAGTCCCTCGATGAGGAGGTTGCCACCTCCATGCGCTCCTTGGAGCAGGTGATCGACGGCGACCCCACGCAGCAGATCATCCCCGTGCTCGCCATGCCGACCGCGGCAGGGCGTCGCGGGTTCAAGGGTCCGCTCCTGGACCCGGTGCCCGAAGGCGAGGAGGCCACGGCGCTCTTCGATGCGCTGCTGACGGTCGCATCCACGCCGGGGTTCCGCGAGCTGTCGCGACCGCTCAGCAGGCACTCGTTCACGATGCCCGGATAGCTCGCCGCAGCTGCTTGAGGGCCGTCTCGGCCGCGTGGAACCCGCCCATGCCGTGCACGCCGGCCCCGGGAGGCGTCGCCGCGGAGCAGAGATAGACGCCCGGAACGCCCAGACCGTAGGGATTCAGCGCCAGACGCGGGCGGAGCAGGATCTGGCGCGGAGTGTTCGCCCCGGCGCTGATGTCGCCGCCGACGTAGTTGGCGTTGTGCGCCTCCAGCTCGCCCGGATTGCGGGTGGAGATGGCCACGATCTGGTCGCGGAATCGTGGGGCGAAGCGCTCGATCTGACCGATGATCGCCTCGGTGGCATCGCCCGTGTAGCCGTTGGGCACGTGCGCGTAGGCGTAGATCGGGTTGGCGTCCGCACTCGACCGGCTGGGGTCGATGAGGTACTGCTGGCCCAACAGCACGAAGGGCTGGTCGGCCATCTGGCCCCGGACGGTCCCGGCCTCGAGCGCCGCGATCTGCGCCGCGCTACCGCCGAGGTGCAGCGTGCCGGCGCGCCGGCAGGCCTCGTTGGTCCAGGGGATGTCACCCTCGATGGCCAGGTCGAGCTTGAAGGCGGCCGGGCCGTAGGAGTAGCGATTCAGCGCCTTCCGGATGCGAAGGGGCAGCGCATCCCCGACGATCTCGAGCACGCCGGCGGGCGCGGTGTCGAGCATGACCACGTCCGGCTTGGCGCCGACCAGGTCACGAAGCTGATCCAAGCTGGTGGCCCGGGTGCCGGTGATCACCTTGCCGCCGTGCAGCGCGAGCTCAGCCAAGAGCGCCCGGGTGATGGCCTCGGTGCCGCCCTCGGCGACGGGCCAGCCGACCGCGTGCGCGGACGCCGCGAGCATCAGCCCGACCGATCCGCTCAGCGGTTGGTCGAGGCGATGGAACGCGTGGGCCGCGACGCCCATGAAGAGCGCCTTGGCGGGCTCGTCGTCGAAGCGGCGGACGGTCGCCGTCGCCGGAAGCAGTGCGCGCGCGCCGAACTTGCCGAGGGTGATGGGATGCCGCGGCACGTGCGCGATGGGTTGGAGCACCTCGCCCATCAGATCGTCGAAGTTACGCACCGCGGAGCCGAACAGGCGCCACCAGCTCTTGGCGTCACCGCCCAGTGACTGCGTCGTCAGTTCACGATCGCGGCCGGCCAGTCCAGCCCGGCCATCGTCCAGGGGATGCGCGAGGTCGACCTCCGGCCAGAGCCACCGCAGGCCGTGGCGCTCGAGTCGGAGGGACGCCAGGTAGGGCGAGGCGACGCCCGTCGGATGGAAGGCGGCGCAGTCGTCGTGGAGCACGCCGGGCAAGGTCAGCTCGCTGGTCCGGGTGCCACCGCCGGGCCGCTCGTGCGCCTCGACCACGGTGACCTCGAACCCGGCTTGTGCCAGGCGAATGGCGGCGGTGAGCCCGTTCGGTCCACTGCCCACCACCACTGCCGTCGTCATGGGTCGATTATCCGTTGACGGTGGGCACGTGCGGGGCGCCGGTGAGCGTCTGTTGCCTCACAAAGCCCGGCGCTGTCCAGGTGACCTGCAGCGGGACGGGTCCGTTCGGCAACCAGGGCTGCTCCTTCACACAGTCCTTCACGTTCCAGGTCCCGCGCTCGACGACCCCGAGGGCGGCATCGATCACGCGGTACTCCTGGGGACCGCCTCGCCAGGGGATGGGCTGCGACTCGCAGTAGGCGACCACCAGGTCGCCGGGCTGGAGCTGGAGCCGCCGCTGGATGGCCGAGAACAGGCGCTCGTCGTGGAGGTGGCCGTCACCGAAGTTCCAGCCGAGCACGGCGTTGCAGACGAACTCCCCCTCGCGGATCGTCCGGGTCTCCAGATCGTCGAGGTGCTCGATGAGGACGGAGAACAGGCCGCGCCCCTGGCTGTGCTGGGAGCGCCATGCCAGGGCCCGGTCCAGACTCATCAGCGCGGCGTCGTGCTCGTACGGCATCAGGGGCATGCGCTTGAGCTGGTCGAGCTGGTTCTCCACGACCGGCAGCTCGTTGAGACGGTCCTCGATCCCCGGCCGCATCGTCCAGGTCGCCGAGGCCCAATTGCCCGCGTACTGCCGCATCGAGGGCAGGAACGAGACCAGGTCCGGACGGAGGTTGCCGAGGATCGGGCCGAAGAGCGCGAGCGCGAACACCGGCACCAGCAGCCAGGGGTGATGGAAGTTCCAGAGGTTGTACGTGGACGCCTCGAAGCCATGGCCGAAGCCGCCCCACAGCACGATCGCAATGTAGCCGAAGTAGACGTTCCACTCCAGCGGCACGGCGAGCGGGAAGGTGGAGGTGATGAAGATGTGGAAGACCAGCATGGCGATGGCACCCAGCCGGGCCACCTCGTTGTCGGTCGTGAACAACAGGATCAAGGGAATGATGATCTCGACCGTCGTGCCCCCGACATGCGCCATGAACCACGCGAGCCTGCTGGGACGCAGGTCGTCCGGGTAGCTGCGAACGTGCAGCTTCTTCACCGCGTTGAGCTGGCCCGGGCTGTTGGACACCATCGGCGGGACCACGTTGATGAAGTGCTCGCCCAGCTTGGAGGTGCCGGCGCCCAACCACACCACGACGATGATGATCTTGAAGACCACCACGAGATCGACGAAGTCGGCGGCGGTTGCACGCGCACCGAGTACCACCGCACCCAGCACGGCCGACCACAGCATGATCGGCATGTACTGCTCGGAGCGCGCGGCCAGGAAGATCACCTTGTCGCGCAGACCCATCAGCGGCATGGTCACCAGGATCGGGACGAACGCCCAGGCGGGGATCAGCTCCTGAGGGCTCGTGCCCGCCGGAACCACGGCGACGGTGTCCGCGGTCACCGCCAGCGGGAGCACCAGGCTGGCCAGCACGCTCAGGTACAGGACGACGTCGACGATGGTGCGCTCGTCGCCGTTGGTCAGCGGAACACGGTCGCCCCAGGGCGCCATCCGGATCGTTCCCGGACGCACCCAGTACCGGATGTTGCCGAGCATCGGCGCGAAGTGACCGCACAGAGGCCCGAAGGCGCCACCGAGGCCCACCACCTCAAGCAGCATCAGCCACACCGCCAGCTTCTGGTAGACGACCACGTGGTCGAACCACGTGCCCGGCTGGGTGACGTGGACGGTGGCGGTCGTCCAGTCCGTGATCGCCAGACCCACCGCGAAGTAGAGCCCCAACATCTTGAGGATGTAGACGATGTGCAGCATCCGCGGGGTGTTGAAGCCGTGGATGACCCAGTCCACGCTCATCAGGTGAATGCGCTCGAGGAACGGCAGCGTCACGTACTCGCTGGGGTCCATCGGGTCGGGATTCGGCTTGAAAAATCCCAT
>JBQCJL010000059.1:0-4680 GCA_051952795.1 Marmoricola sp. | reverse complement strand
TCTTCGAGACTCAGGCCGAGGAGCTCGCTTGGCTCTGTGAGGCGGTGCGTGCCGACCATGATGCGGGCACGGCGTGGTCCAAGATGGCGGTGCTCACCCGTGACAACGACAGTGGCGCTGCGTGCTTCGACGCGCTCTCGGCGGCGGGGATCCCGGTCGAGATCGTCGGGCTGGCCGGGCTGCTGCGGCTTCCCGAGGTCGCCGAGGTCGTGGCCTGCCTGACGCTGATGCAGGACCCGCTTGCGAATGCGGCGCTGGTGACGCTGCTGACCGGCGCACGCTGGTCGATCGGCCCGCGGGACCTCAGCCTTCTCGCTCGGCGTGCCCGCGAGCTGGCGGGCGGTCAGGTCGGAGGGGCGGTGCCACCCGCGGCCGAGGTGGAGGACCCGCTGGTGACCATCGCGGACGGCCTCGACCCTGCGGACATTCCTGCGCTCGTGGACGCGCTCGAGGATCCTGGACCCGCTGCGTACTCGGACCGCGCCCGCCATGCGTTCGCCCTCCTCGCCGCCGAGCTCCGGATGCTGCGGCGCAGCGTGGGGGAGCCGTTGCTCGACATCGTCCGGCGGGTGATCGACACCAGCGGCCTGGATCTCGAGCTCGCGTCCTCGACGACCCCCGCCGCGGCCGCCCGGCGCGAGAACCTGGATCTGTTCGTGAAGTCGGTGGCTGACTTCCAGTCCATCGACGGCGATGTCTCGCTGACGGCTCTGCTGGCCTATCTCACGGCCGAGGACGAGCAGGGCAACGGCCTGGATCTCGCGGTTCCCTCCGAGGCTGACTCGGTGAAGCTGCTGACCGTGCACCGTGCGAAGGGCCTGGAATGGGACAGCGTCTTCATCGCGTGTGCCGGTAAGACCCGGTTCCCGTCGGAGCGCGGGCGGACGCTCTGGACGTCCTCGCCGGCGAACATCCCCGCGCCGCTGCGGGGGGATGCGGCCGATCTGCCTCAACTGCAGGGCTTCGACAAGGCCGCCCTCGACGCCTATCGGGCCGCCACCAAGAAGCACGAGGCGACCGAGGAGCTGCGCCTGGGCTATGTCGCGCTCACCCGGGCCGCGAAGCGTCTCTGCTTCACCGCACACGTCTGGGGCGAGCGCGCGAGCGCCTTCGGGCCGTCGGACTACCAGCGCGTCGTCAAGGACGCCGCCGATGCGTGGGGCGTGGCAGCGCTCTGGACCGAGGCCCCGACCGAGAAGGTCCCCAATCCCACCCTGATCGACGTCTCGAGCCCCAGCTGGCCGCAGCCGGCCCTGGCGGAGGAGTCGCGTCGTCGTCGGGCAGCCGCGCAGCTGGTGGCCAGGTCGCACGCAACGTCGGAGGACGCTGCTCTGGACGACGCGCAGGCCGCACTCGTGGCGACCTGGGATGCCGAGATCGACCGGCTCGTCCAGGAGAGGCTCGCCGAGCGCTCGCACGAGATCGAGGTGGCATTGCCCGCGAGCCTGTCGGCGACCTCCCTGGTGCGCCTGCGGGAGGACGCCGACGGGTTCACGCGGGATCTCGCGCGTCCGATGCCGCGACCACCCTCGCCGCATGCCCGCTTGGGCACGCGCTTCCACGCCTGGGTGGAGTCGCGCTTCGGTCAGCTGGACCTCCTCGATCCCGATGACCTGCCCGGCCGTGGCGACGTGGGCATCGAGGACGAGGCGGACCTCGACTCGCTGATCGACGCCTTCGAGGCCGGTCCGTTCGCCGATCGCGTTCCGCTGGCGGTGGAGGCCCCGTTCAGCCTGGTCCTGGGTGGCCACGTCGTCCGCGGTCGTATCGATGCGGTCTATGCGGAGGGCGAAGGGTTCCTCATCGTCGACTGGAAGACGTCGCGGTCCCAAGCCGCGGATCCCGTGCAGCTCGCGATCTACCGCCTGGCGTGGGCGCAATTGCAGGACGTCGACCCGGCGAGCGTGCGTGCCGCCTTCTACTACGTCCGCTCCGGCGACGTCATGGAGCCGCTCCTGCCGGATGCGGCCGAACTCGAGCAGACGTTGCTAGGGGCTGAGGCGCTGTAGCCACGCCGGCGCCACGATGAAGGCCTCCGCCCGCAGTGCGGCGGTGCCGACACGGGGCAGGTCGCTCGGCGTGCGGTACGCAAGGAAGCGCGGCTCCCAGTCGGGCTGGTACTTGGCGTTCGCGCGATAGAGCGACTCGATCTGCCAATAGCGGGACGCGGCCATCAGAATGGCCCGCCACAGCCGCAGCACCGGGCCGGCACCGAGGCGCTCGCCGCGTGCGAAGACGCTGCGGAACACGGCGAAGTTCAAGGAGAAGCGGGTCACGCCCAGCTCCGGACAGGCCTTCCAGAGGGCGACGACCATGTGCTCCATGATCCCGTTCTCG
Source organism: Marmoricola sp. (assembly GCA_051952795.1). GTDB lineage: Bacteria > Actinomycetota > Actinomycetes > Propionibacteriales > Nocardioidaceae > Marmoricola. The sequence goes on along the minus strand of JBQCJL010000059.1, from coordinate 2,343 downwards.
GTCTCGCGATCGCGACGCATGAGGTCCAGCGACAGACCGTCGGAGCCCCAGGGGACGAGGTTGAGCAGGCCGCGCAGTTGGCCGGTCTCGTCGCTGCACAGCACGATCACCGACTCTCCGTCCTTCGGCTCGACGAAGCGGCCCAGGGCCATCGAGAAGCCGCGCTCCACGTGCCCGTCGCGCCACTCGTTCGCCTTCGCACGGATCATCGCCCGCTCGTCGTCGGTCAGATCGCGCACCCGCTTGCAGACGGTCGAGAGTCCGGCGCGCTTGCACCGAGCATCCGCCTGCCGGACCACGCGCATGCTGCGGCCCTCGAGGCTGAAGTCCGCGACCTGCACGATGGCCTCGTCGCCGAGCTCGATCACGTCCATCCCGGCGCGGTGGTAGGCGGTGGCGCCGACCTCGGAGACTCCGAGAACGGCGGGAACCCAGCCATAGGCGCGCGACTCGTCGAGCCAGGCCTCGATCGCGCCCGGCCACGCCTCCGGGTCACCGAGCGGGTCGCCCGCTGCCAGCGAGACCGTTCCGACCACCCGGTAGGACACCGCGGACTTGCCGGTCTTGCTGAAGATCACAGACCGGTCGGTCCGGGTGGCGAAGTAGGAGAGCGAGTCGACCTTGCCCCAGCGGTCGAGAATCTCGCGGACCTGGGCTTCCTCGGCGGCGCTCAGGTGGTGGGGGCCATCCGCGGGCATCATGGCGGCGAGGATCAGGGCGCCGAAGACGGAGGCACCCAGTACCACCAGTGCGACCGCGGCGCGATCGGCGTGCGACTCCTTGTCGAACCCGACTGGACCGGTGATCCCGACCAGGCCGACGAAGGCATGGACGATGCGGTCCCAGGTCGAGGTGGACGGGAGCTCGCCCCGAGCGTCGATGGCAAGCCACAGCCAGCCGAGGAAGGTGGCGATGAGCGGTCCCACGATCGCCACCTCGAGCAGGCGGCCGAGGGAGCGCGGATCGGGGCGGGCGGTGAAGTTGGGCCGCGCAGCCAGCATCAGGATGAGCAGGAGCAGCGTCGCAGTGGCCTCGGGCAGGTCGGCGCCCTTGATGAGGTGCAGCGCGACGGTGAGTGCCGTGAGTGCGGTGGCGAGCAGCCAGGCACGGAACTTGCCCCGCCGCAGCGCCCGCGAGAGCAGGAACAGGATGACGCCGACGGCGAGAGCGCCGGTCGTGGCCGCGGCCGGGAAGACGGCCGGAAGCACCTCACGGACATCGTGAAGGCGGTGACGGGTGGCGGGGATGCTCGCGTCGACGACCGTCAGCACGCCGACGATCGCCACGATGCGGCCGATCCACAGCGGGGTCCGCAGGGTGTTCCAAAGCGACTTCCACACGATCAGCCAGCATTTCACAGCGCAGGGCGAGAAACATTAACGTCGGTGTCATGTCCGCCACCGGTCTCGATCCCGCCAGCAGCTCCTCGACCTTCGACCGCTGGGGCCCGCGCCGAGGCGACGACGCGTTCATCGAGTCCTCCTGGGCGGATCCCGATGCCCGAGTGGTGCTGTTCTCGGGAAGCCGATTCGCCGCCGCCGGTCGTCGTCCCCTCTGGCTGCGACCGGAGGAGGCGCCTGGGGGTGTTCGGGTGCTGTTGGGAGCGGGACCGCACGGGCCCCGCTTCGCCGTGCTGGGAGCGCGGGAGGTCGAGGGCGGCGCTCACACCGAATGGATCGGACTGCGCGACGCCTTCGGTTCGGTGGGTGCCGAGGAGCTCGGTCTCCTGGTCCATGCCGTCGGATTGGCGGAGTGGCATCGTGCGTATCGGCACTGCCCCGCCTGCGGAGGCGAGCTCCACCCGCGCGAGGCCGGCAACGTCCTGCGGTGCGCGAGCTGTGGTCGGGACCAGTTCCCGCGCACGGACGCGGCCGTCATCATGCTGATCACCGACAGCGAGGATCGGGCGCTGCTCGGCCGCCAGCCCTCGTGGCCCGAGGGGCGCTGGTCGACTCTGGCCGGTTTCGTCGAGCCGGGCGAGACGCTGGAGGACGCGGTCCGTCGCGAGGTCTTCGAGGAGGCCGGTGTCCTCGTCGGCGAGGTGACCTATGCGGGCTCCCAGCCCTGGCCGTTGCCCGCATCGTTGATGCTGGGATTCACCGGCAAGGCCCTCTCGACCGACATCGAGGTGGATGGGCAGGAGATCCAGGACGCACGCTGGTGGTCCCGCGAGGACGCCCTCGCCGCGGCGCAGGACGGCTCACTCGTGGTCCCGCCGGGCATCTCGATCTCCCGATCGCTGATCACCGGCTGGTACGGCGACGACCTCCCCGGCAGCTGGACCTAAGCCCGCCGACCTTGCACGTTCCGACGCCGACCTTGCACGTTCCGACGTCGACCTTG
>JBQCJL010000058.1:0-10202 GCA_051952795.1 Marmoricola sp. | reverse complement strand
AGTGCAAGGTCGGCGTCAATAAGTGCAAGGTCGGCGGTCAGGCGAGCAGGTCGAGGGCGAGGTCGAGGCTGGCGCGGTAGTCGATCTTGCTCACGGCCGTCCGCGGGACGCTGTTCACGAAGAGAACCCGCTTGGGCACCTTGTAGTTCGAGATCAGGGTGCGGGCGTGGTCGCGGACGAGGTCCTCGTCCAACTTCGCGCCGTCCCGGACCTGTACTAGGGCGGTGACCTGCTGACCCCAACGCTCGTGGGGTGTCCCGACCACGACCGCGTCGAAGACATCGTCGTGCCGCAACAGGACGGCCTCGACCTCCTCCGGGTGGACCTTCTCTCCGCCGGTGTTGATGCAGACCGATCCGCGTCCGAGCACGGTCACCGATCCGTCCTCCTCGCGGCGGGCGAAGTCACCGGGGATCGACCAGCGCACGCCATCGATCTCGCGGAACGTCGCCGCCGTCTTGACCGGGTCGTTGAAGTAGCCCAACGGAATGGGGCCGCTGCGGCCGAGCAGGCCCTCCTCGCCGACCGCGCAGGGCTTGAACTCGGTGTTGAACACCTCGACATCGTCGGCCGCGTTGAACTTGGGCGCACCCAGGGCTCCGTCGTTGCCATCGTCGATATGCGAAGCCGTCGCGCCCGACTCCGAGGAACCGTAGGTATCGAGGATGAACCGGCCCGGCAGGGCCCGGCGGATCTCAGCGCGAACCCCCTCCGACAGCGGCGCGGCCCCGTTCGACACGGCGGCGAGCGAGGACAGATCCCAGCGATCCGGCTCCGCGAGGATCGCCTCGGCGACAGGACGGCCCATCGCATCGCCGAGGAACGTCAACGAGTTCACCCCGGCTTTCTGGACCAGGTCCAGAATGCCGACAGCGCTGAAGTTCGGCTCGGTGTACAGCGCGACCCGGTGTCCGGCGACATGGCCGTTGCCCATGATCCACTGGCTACCGCCGTGCATCATCGGTCCGCACGCGAGGATCGTCATCGGGCTCTCATTGGCCGCCGCCTCGGCCACGATCTGCTCGACCGAGTCGAAGGGGGCGCCGAAGCGAGCGGCATTGAGGGCCGCGCGGATGAGGTCCTCCTGCCGCCAGATGACGCCCTTCGGCGACCCGGTCGTGCCCCCGGTGTAGAGCATGTAGTGGTCGTCGGCACTCCGGCCGCCCAGCCGGTCGGTCGAGGCCGCGGCGAGCAGTCCCTCGAACGAGTCGTCCAGCACGATCCGATGCCGGAGCGTCGGGTCCCCCAGGGCCTCGACGGCATCCACATGCTCCGGCGCGACGATCGTCGCGACGCACTCGGCATTGCCGTACAGATAGGCGAGCTCGTCGTGCTGGTACTTCAAGTTGATGTTGATCGGGATCGCGCGCGCCTTGAGGCAGCCGTAGAACGCGTCCACCCACTCGATCCGGTTGGCCGAGTGGACCGCGACCCGATCTCCAGGCTGAACCCCGAGCCCGACCAGGTGGTTGGCCATCCGCGTCGAGCGGTCGTCGATCTCGGCGTAGGTGTAGTCCCGGTCGATGGTCGCGATCGCGACCCGGTCCGGAATGGCATCGGCCATCGCCTCGAGGATGTCGGCCAGATGGATCGGTCGCGGCGTCACAGTCACGCCGTCGAATGTAGGTCTCCGCTGGACACATGTCCAGGAAATCGGAGGACCAAATTAGAACGTGTTCTAGAGTCTCAGTACACCGACGCCCTAGCCACGCCCAGCGCCTTGTTGAGCTCGAACGGGTAGGCCTGGTTCTTGAGCCACGGCCGCCCGAACCAGAGGTAGGCGTCGATGTGCTCAGTCGCGTACGTCCGCTGCGCCGAGGTCAGGTGCCACCGCAGATTCGCGACGTCGGTCGTCGGCGGGACTCCGAGGGCGGTGCAGGCGCGCGTGTTGGTGCTGGTGCACGGCTGGGCATCGTCGAAGTTCATGCCCGGGTGGTACTGCCGGAACTGCAGCCAGGTGAAGCCGCGGCCGTTGTCCGCGGTATCCACCACGAAGTGCTTGCCCCGGATCCCGAGTCCCCCGAGCGCGTTCACGACCTGGGTGCCATAGCTGACATCCGGACCCAGCGCGGCGTAGTGGGTCGAGCCCAGGGCGAACCCGCGCACGTAGGCGACCCCGGCGGCCTTGAGCATCGCGACGGCACGCGACACCGTCAGCCAGTCCGAGTCGCCGCCGTCGATGTAGACGGCGATGTTCGGATGCTTGGACAGGAGCGCCGCCGCCCATCGGGTGAGCGCCTCGCGGGCCGCCGGCGAGCGGTTCGAGCCGACCGCCACGGTCAGGTCCGACTCGAGCACCACGACGGCGCGCGCGGTGCCGATTCCGGCGACGAAGGCCTGGTACCAGGCCTTGTAGGTGGTGGCGTAGTTGGCTGGCAGCGCGACGGCGGCCTCCCCCGTCGGCCAGAGGTTGAACGTGGCGAACTGGGTGATCTTGGTCTTGTCCCCCGCCTGCTGGTTCGCGACGAGATGCGCGATCCGAGCCTGCACCTTGGCCGGAGCGATCCACGATCCGACCTGGATCACGCGCGAGCGGAGAGCGATCTTGCCGAGGAGCGTCTTGTTGGTGCCGCTCGCTGAGGCGTACGCCGGATAGACGTAGTTGCCGGCATCGGTGTCGACACCGAAGCGGCCGACCGTCAGCGGATTGCCCGTCGTGGCCTGAGAAGCCGGAACGAGCAGCAGGACGGCGGCGAGCAGCGTGAGAGCCAGGACCTTGAGTCGCATGACTCCATCGTCACGTCCGTCTCGGCCCGCCGCAGGCGTTTCACGCAATCCGCACGGCGGACCCGCTCGAGGCCGCCTGACGCGCGGCCTCCAGGAGCCGCAGCACCCCGACGGCATCCTCAGCGTCCACGGGAGGCGGCGATCCCTCGCGCAGGGCGCGTACGACATCGGAGTAGAACGCCGCGTAGTCCCCGCTCCGCGTCGGCCACGACTCGCCGTCGAGCAACCCGGAGGGGTTCTCTCCGAATCCGGGATCGCGAGGCGTCAGCCCCCGCCTCAGGGCCGCCTCCTGGCTGTCGAGCTCAGCGCTCAGCCACGCACCGCGGTCGCCGAGCGCCCGCATCCGCGGGCCGGGCATCGCGGCCACCGCGCTCATCCACAGGTGCGAGACGACGCCGTTCGCGTGCTGGAGGGCGAGGAACACATCGTCCTCCACGAGCGCGCCCGGCCGGACGGCTGCGATCTCCGCGTACACGCTGTCCACGGCGCCGAACAGCTGCACGGCCTGATCCACCAGATGGGTGCCGAGGTCCAACAGCAGGCCACCACCCAGCACCGCGTCGGCGGACTCGCGCCACGCCGCGGCGACCTTGGGACGCCACCGCTCGAAGCGTGACTCGAAGCGGTGCACCTGACCGAGCCGGCCGTCCTCGATCAGATCCCGCAGGGTCAGGTAGTCGCCGTCCCATCGGCGGTTCTGGAAGACCGTGAGGAGCTTCCCGGCTGCTGCAGCGTCGCTCACGAGCCGCTGCGCCTCGGCTGCCGTCACCGCGAGGGGCTTGTCCACCACCACGTGCGCTCCCGCCGCGAGCGCCTCCCGTGCGAGGGGGACATGGCTGTCGTTGGGCGTGGCGACCACGACCAGATCGATGTCGAGCCGCTCGAGCTCAGCCACCGAGGCGACTCGGGTGATGCCCGGCGGAACATCGCGCGAGGTCATCACAGCGGCCAGCTCGAGGCCGCTCGTCGACGTGATCAACGGCGCATGGAACGCCGACCCGGCGAGCCCATAGCCGATCAGCGCGACCCGGATCGGCCGATCGTCGGCGATGTCCCCGGCGGGGCTCATTCCCACTCGATGGTGCCCGGCGGCTTCGACGTGACGTCGAGCGTCACGCGGTTGATCTCCGCGACCTCGTTCGTGATCCGGGTCGAGATCCGCTCGAGCAGCTCGAAGGGCAGACGCGCCCAGTCGGCGGTCATGGCATCCTCCGAGGTCACCGGGCGCAGGACCACCGGGTGCCCGTAGGTTCGGCCGTCACCCTGGACGCCCACGGAGCGCACGTCGGCGAGCAGCACGACCGGCATCTGCCAGATGTCGCGGTCGAGGCCCGCGTTGCTCAGCTCCTCACGCGCGATGGCGTCCGCCTCGCGGAGGATGTCCAGCCGCTCGCGCGTCACCTCGCCGATGATCCGGATGCCGAGACCCGGACCGGGGAACGGCTGGCGATGCACGATGACCTCGGGCAGGCCCAGCTGGGCGCCGACGGCACGCACCTCGTCCTTGAACAGCTCGCGCAACGGCTCGACCAGCTCGAACTCGATGTCCTCGGGAAGTCCCCCGACGTTGTGGTGCGACTTGATGGTCGAGGTGCCCGCTCCGCCACCGGACTCGACGACGTCGGGGTACAGGGTCCCCTGCACCAGGAAGCCGACGGTGGTGCCCTCGGGCAGAGAGTCGATGACGTCACTCTGCGCACCCTCGAAGGCGCGGATGAACTCGCGGCCGATGATCTTCCGCTTGGCCTCCGGCTCCGAGACGCCGGCGAGCGCATCGAGGAACTGCTTCTCGGCATCGACGACGACGAGCTTCGCCCCCGTCGCGGCGACGAAGTCACGCTCGATCTGCTCGGTCTCGCCCTTGCGCATCAAGCCGTGATCGACGTAGACGCAGGTGAGCCGATCACCGATCGCCTTGGTCACGATCGCCGCAGCCACGGCGGAGTCGACGCCCCCGGAGAGGCCGCAGATCGCGCGTCCGGTCTCCCCGATCTGCTCCTTGACCCGAGCGATCTGCTCCTCGGCGATGTTGCCGATCGTCCATGTCTTGCGGCAGCCCGCGATATCCCACAGGAAATGCTCGAGCACCTTCTGGCCGTGCTCGGAGTGCAGCACCTCGGGGTGCCATTGGACGCCCGCGAAACCCCGGTCGACGTTCTCGAAGGCGGCGACCGGCGTCACCGCGGTCGAAGCCAGCACGGTGAAGCCCGCCGGAGCGGCGACCACCTGATCGCCGTGGGACATCCACACGTTGTGGGCCGGCGGAATGTCGGCCAGCAGGGTGCCGGGAACATCCACGGTCACCGGTGTGCGGCCGTATTCACGCAGACCGGTGGCGGCCACCTCGCCGCCCAATTTCTGGGCCATGATCTGGAATCCGTAACACATTCCGAAGACCGGAACCTCGCCGCTGAAGATGTCGTCGGAGATCTGCGGAGCGCCGACCTCGTAGACCGACGACGGGCCTCCGGACAGGATGATCGCCTTCGGCTTGCGCGCGATCATCTCGGCCACCGGGGTGTGATGCGGAACGATCTCCGAGTAGACCTGGGCCTCACGCACCCGCCGTGCGATCAGCTGCGCATACTGCGCTCCGAAGTCCACCACCAGCACGAGGTCGTGATCGCTCAAGGTCCTGCCATCCTCCGGGGCGAACAGGCGAGTTCCTCAGCACATCCGTCACATCAGACGCACAGGAATCGCTTGTTATCAATTACTACTGCTTGGGAGAAACAAACTCTACGGTGTCTGGGAATTCGCCATAACTAGGCCGCTCGACGCATCGTTGAACGAGCAGCGAGACGGTCTCCACTCCCTCCCTCAAGACCGACTCGCACTTAAGTCCGCGGCACGTGGACTTTTCCAGGGCCCGACACTCCCTCCCCGTCGGGCCCTGGAGCCTTTTCGGGGTCCTCTTTCCACGTGTAAAAGGCGGACGCCCGGCGCAGAGGGTGCGCGGGGCGGCCTGGGGATCGAACTGACGAGCGGGGCTTTTCAGCGCACCGCCACGATCGGGAGGCGGAGGGCGGCGGGCGCGTCCTCGGGGACCACCGGATTCTTCGGAGGGATCGGCTCGATCGACTTGTACTTGCGGCCGAGAGCGGGTCGCGGGTCGCGCTGGCCCTTGTTGGGCCAGTAGGACATCGCCCGCTCAGCCTGGGCGGTGATGGTCAGCGAGGGGTTCACGCCGAGGTTGGCCGAGATCGCCGATCCGTCCGCGATGTGGAGGCCCGGGTAGCCGTAGACGCGCTGGTAGCCGTCGATGACGCCCGTCTCCGGGGAGTCGCCGATGGTGCATCCACCGATGAAGTGCGCGGTCAGCGGCCGGTTGAAGGGCTCGCCGATCGTGCCGCCCGGGGTACCGCCGAGGACGCCGGCCATGCGGCGGACGGCCTCGTTGGCCACCGGGATCCAGGTCGGGTTCGGCTCACCGTGACCCTGCTTGGAGGACATGATCCAGCCGAACGGCGTCTTCTTGGGGAACGTCGTGATCGAGTTGTCCACCGTCTGCATGACCAGGGCGATCACCGTGCGCTCGGACCAGTGCTTGACGTCGTAGAGGTCGAGCACCTCCTTCTTCTTCGCCCACAGCTCCTTGAGCCAGGTCTTCCAGCGCGGCTCGGGGCCGTCGCCGTCGGTCAGCACCGTCTGCATCAGCGACATCGCGTTGCTGCCGCGGCCGTAGCGGACCGGCTCGATGTGGGTGTGCTCGTCCGGGTGCCATGAGGAGGTGATCGCGACGCCCTCGGTGTAGTCCACCGAGAGATCCGGAGCCAGCGCACCGAGGATCGACTCGGAGTTGGTGCGGGTCAGGTACCCGAGCCGGTCCGAGAGGTGGGGCAGGTCGCCCTCGGCCTTGAGCTTGTGCAACAGCTTCTGCGTTCCGAGCGCGGCTGCCGCGAACACGACCTGTTGCGCGGTGAAGGTGCGCACCGCGGTCTTGCGGGTCGCCTTCGCCTTGGTCCAGCGGGTGTCCACCTGGTAGCCGCCCTCGGGCAGCGGCCGCACCCGGGTCACCGTCGTCAGGGGGTGCACGACGGCGCCGTTCTGCTCGGCCAGGTACAGGTAGTTCTTCACCAGGGTGTTCTTGGCGTTGTGACGGCATCCGGTCATGCACTCGCCACAGTTCAGGCAGGTGTTGCGGGCCGGGCCCTTGCCGCCGAAGTACGGGTCGGCGACGCCCTCGCCGGCCTTGTTCTCGGGACCGCCGAAGAAGACGCCCACCGGGGTCGGGTGGAACGTGTCGCCGACGCCCATGTCCTCGGCGACCTTCTTCATGACCTCGTCGGAGGGGGTCAGGTGGGGATAGGTCACCACGCCGAGCATCCGCTTGGCCTGGTCGTAGTACGGCGCCAGCTCGGTCTTCCAGTCCTCGATATGCGCCCAGGACGGGTCCTGGTAGAACGGGTCGAGCGGCTCATACAGCGTGTTGGCGTACACCAGCGATCCACCGCCGACGCCGGCGCCGGCGAGGATCAGGCCGTACTTGACCATGTCGATGCGCTGGATGCCGTAACAGCCCAGGCTCGGGTTGAAGACGAACTTCTTCAGATCCCAGGAGTTGTCCGCGAAGTCGGCGTCGCCGAATCGCGCACCGGCCTCGAGCACCGCGACCTTGTAGCCCTTCTCGGTCAGCCTCAGCGCGCTGACCGAGCCACCGAATCCGGAGCCGATGATGATGACGTCGTAGTCGTAGTCGACCGCTTTGTGCTTGGCCATCTAAACGGGGTCCCCGATCGATTGTGTGGAGTGGAACGGAGCAGAATCGAGTGGGGTGTTCATGCCCTTCCCAGCTTCTTCATCAGGCGGAGCGACAGCGTCATCACCTTGGCGTACTGCTCGTCATTGAGACCGAACTGCGGGCTGAAGCGCAGGACCGCCTGCGAGGCCACGGACTGGGTCTCGGTGTACCGATGGATGCCCTCGCTGCCCTGGCGGCGGCCCTGGCCGGACTCGCGCATGCCGCCCATCGGTGCGTCGATGCTGGCGAAGGTCGCGCCGAAGGCCTCGTTGACGTTCACCGTGCCGCACTTGATCTGACGGGCCAGCTCGCGGCCGCGCTGCATGTCCTTGGTGTAGATCGAGGCATTGAGGCCGTAATCGCCCTCGTTGGCTCGAGCCACCGCCTCCGCCTCGGTCTGGAAGCGGTAGAGGCTGATCACCGGTCCGAACGTCTCGTTGCTGTGGCAGGTCATCTCCGGAGAGACGCCTTCGAGGATGGTCGGCTCGTAGTAGAACGGCCCGAGGTCCGGTCGCGCTCGGCCGCCCGCGAGCACGGTCGCGCCCTTGGCGACCGCGTCGTTGACGTGCTCGGTGACGGTGTCGAGCTGGTCCTGGCTGATCAGTGAGCCCATGTCCGAGCCCCAGCCGATGCCGGCGTCGAGGGTCATCGCCTTGGTGTGGGCCACGAAGCGCTCCTTGAAGCGGTCGTAGACCTCGTCGGCGATGAACATCCGCTCGGTCGAGACGCAGAGCTGGCCGGCGTTCGAGAAGCAGGCACGAACCGCTCCCTCGGCCGCCTTCTCGATGTCGGCGTCACGCAGGATCAGGATCGGGTTCTTGCCGCCGAGTTCGAGCGAGGCACCGATGAGCCGGTCCGCGCATTGCTTGGCGATGTGCTTGCCGGTCGCGGTCGATCCGGTGAAGCAGATGTAGTCCGATTGCTCGATGATCGGGGTCCCCAGGACCCGACCCGGGCCGGCGACGACGTTCCAGAGATCGCGCGGGAAGCCGGCCTCCTCGAGCAGCTGGGCACCCAGTAGCGCGCTCAGCATCGTCTGCGCGTCCGGCTTGGTCACGACGGCGTTGCCGGCCAGCAGAGCCGGGAGACCGTCGCAGAGCGCCATCGTGAACGGGTAGTTCCACGGCGAGATGATGCCCACGATGCCCTTCGGCACGTGGTTGACCTCGGCATGGGTCAGCACGGGGATGACGCCGGTCCGGCGCTCGGTGTCGAGGTGCTTGTGGGCGGTACGCGCGTAGTAGCGCGCGGTCAGCGCGATGTGGAGCGGCTCGTCGAACGCGTGCTTGCGGGCCTTGCCGGACTCCCAGCAGATGAGGTCCATGATCTCGTCCTGGCTGTCCAACACGATGTCGTGGAGCCGCAGCAGGATCGCGGAGCGCTCGTCCAGGCTGACCTGCTGCCATGCCTCCTGGGCGCGGCGAGCGCGGGCGAACGCCTCCTCCACGTCGGCGATGGTCGACTGCGGAATCGAGGCGAGCGGCTGCCCCGTGGCGGGCGCGTAGGCGGTGAGCGAGTCACCGCTCGTCGCGATCAGGCGCGAGGTGAGGCCCCGGACATACTCAGGCTCGAAGGCCAGCAGCGCCTTCGGGTCGTGCTCGGGATCGAACGGCAGTTCGCCAGCGGAGGCGGGACCGTTGCCGGCGGAGGGTTGCGTCATTCCACGGACTTTACGCGTGGGGGGCGCTTGACACAACGCGCTGGCTTGTAAAGCCGGACACATTTCGATACACGCGCGCGACACGCGGTGGCAACCCGGCCGAGAGGCTTCGGAAACCTAGCCTGAGGAGACACATCGACGAACGAGGGGCGACGTGGACCGACGGGGGTTCTTGGCCGGACTGGCCACCAGCGTGGCCGGCGTGCTCGCCGGGTGTGGATCGGGGACGAACGGTCCGAGCACCCTGGCAGCGGCCCGGGTCGACCCGACGTTCGCCCCGCCCGAGCGGATCGTGCGCGTCCCCGTCCCCCAGGGCACCATCACGATGCTCCCGGCCGGGAGCAACCTGGTGGCGCTGACCGTCGACGACGGCACCGACTCCGAGGTCCTCAAGGCGTACCTGGTGCTGGCGCGGAGGACGGGGTTGCGGCTGACCTTCTTCGCGAACGGATCGACGCCCAGCTGGACCGAGAACGCTCCCCTCCTCCGACCTCTGGTGGACCGCGGGCAGGCGATCATCTGCAACCACACCTGGTCGCACAGCGATCTGACCCAGCTGAGCAACACCCAGATCGCCGACGAGGTCCAGCGCAACGAGAACTTCCTCACCGACCTCTACGGCGTCAACGGGCGGCCCTTCCTCCGGCCGCCCTACGGCAACCACGACGCGCGTGTCGACCAGATGATCGGCGCGCTCGGCTATCCGGCGGTGACGATGTGGTGGGGTTCCCTCGGCGACTCGACGGCGATCCCCAGCCGCCAGGTGCTGGCGAACGCCGAGCAGTGGCTGCACCCGCGCCGCCTGGTCATCGGGCACGCCAATCACCCGGGCGTGCTGTCGGAGCTGGACCGTATCGTCGACATCATCGCCGAGCGCCGACTCCAGCCGGTGCATCTGGCCGACATCTACGACGTGGCCCAACTGCCTCCGGTACCGCCCTTCCCGGTCTCGTGACCGGCTACTCGTCCACCTCGAGCAGCGGTGCGATGTCGAAGACATGGTCGTCGATGTCGGCGTGGAGATCGCCGATCTCGGCGAAGCGAGCGGGCATGGTGAGCATGGTGAAGTCGTCC
>JBQCJL010000057.1:0-5844 GCA_051952795.1 Marmoricola sp. | reverse complement strand
CGGCTGAACGTCCGTCTTCAGACCCCACTCGAACCGGTTGCGCAGGCGGTCCTCAAGCTTGGTGAGGCGCTTGGGATCACGATCGGAGCTGATGACGATCTGCTTGTTCGCGCTGTGCAGCGTGTTGAAGGTGTGGAAGAACTCCTCCTGCGAGGCCTCCTTGCCCTCCAGGAACTGGATGTCGTCGACCAGGAGGACGTCGACCTCGCGGTAGCGCCGGCGCAGGGCTTCGCGTCGGTCGTCCTTGATCGCGTTGATGACGTCGTTGGTGAACTCCTCCGACGACACGTACCGGACCTTGGTGCCGGTGTAGAGGTGCCGGACGTAGTGGCCGATCGCATGCAGAAGGTGCGTCTTGCCCAGTCCCGAGTCGCCGTAGACGAGGAGCGGGTTGTAGGCCTTGCCGGGAGCCTCGGCGACCGCATACGCGGCGGCGTGGGAGAAGCGATTCGAAGCGCCGATGACGAAGGTGTCGAAGTTGTAGCGCGGGTTGAGGGGCGTATCCGGGATTCCCGAATGGATTTGGCGATTTGTCGACATGTCGCCTTGTGGCCGAATCGCTGTGACGAGGGGGTGGGTCGATCCGTCATCGAGAGAGGTGTCCTCAGCGCGAGTCGGCGACTCGGGCGCCAACCCGGCGGGCGGGGCGGGCTCGGGAGGGGTGACCTGGAGAGCGGGGTCGACGGTGAAGAGCAGTCGCGTGGGCGAGCCGATCCTCGCCGACAGCGCGTCCTCGAGGGGGATGCGGCTGCGCTCGAGACTCTCGCGGGCGAATTCGGAGGGGACGGCGACGACGGCGCTGGAGTTCGCGAGCATCAAGGGCTGGGCCGCGCGCAGGTATTCACGCTGCAGAGGAGGCACGGAGTCGATCAGGTAAGGCCAGAGCTCGAGAAGCGGATTGGGTTGCGATGACTCCACGCTCTTCGATTTCCTCTCAGCGGACGAGCCCGCTCTATCCACAAAGTTCTCCACAGGCTGTGCAGCCCGGAAGGATATTCGAGATCTTCGCTCGCCGGCCGCCGGATCGCGCTGACCTGCCACAACGGAAATCACCCTGGACTGCGGACGCTAACAAGGTCACGGACTCTGGATCAACTGGTTGTCCACAGGATTTCGAACTGCTGTCGGCGTGTCGTACGGTGGGTGAAGTCGAGTCGCGGCAAACTGGCAGTTTTTCACCGTTCCCTTGGCCGGGGTCGAGAGATCTCGCTCACCTCGATCCCCAGGGAATGCCAGGAAAATTGACCTTCCTGTCTCGCCCCGCGTACCGTAGATCAGTCGAGCCTGCCTTCGACCGGTTCCGCATGTCCACGACGCGCCCGCAGGGCGTGGATGCGCGGTTCGGATCGAGGATTTCGCCCTCTCCGTGCGTCTCAGACGCGGGAGGCGGCCCTGGTTCGTCCCCGGAACCATCTGATGGATCACCCTCAAAGGGAGCAAGTCTCGTGAGCAAGCGCACCTACCAGCCGAACAACCGTCGCCGTCACAAGAAGCACGGCTTCCGCCTCCGCATGCGCACGCGTGCCGGCCGCGCGATTCTGTCGAACCGTCGCGCGAAGGGCCGCAAGAGCCTCACCGTCTGAGGTCGTCGGAGCCCGATCGCCGTGCTACCGGCGGAGCATCGGCTCACCGAGAGCGCACTGTTCGCCGCGACCGTCCGAGGAGGACGTCGCGTGGGCGGGCGCAGCTTGGTGTTGCACCTCATGTCGCGAGAGTCGGTTCAACCGGCTCTCGTTGGCTTTGTCGTGTCCAAATCGGTGGGAAATGCCGTCGTGCGCAATCGGGTGAAGCGTCGCCTTCGCGCCATCGCCGCCCAGCAGGTGACGCGCCTGCCTCTGGGCTCCCTCCTGGTCGTGCGGGCCCTTCCCGCCAGCGCGGCGGCGGAGTTCAGCGTCCTCGAGGCCGAGGCGGAGCGCTCCTTGGACCGTCTGCTCGAGAAGTCGGCCGCATGATGCGTCTTCTGCTCATCGGTCTGTTGAAGGCCTATCGCTTTGCGATCAGCCCGCTCTACGGCCAGGTGTGCCGGTACCACCCGTCCTGTTCTGCCTACGCCCTGGAAGCCGTGACCGTTCACGGCTCGCTCCGGGGAAGCTGGCTCGCAGTTCGCCGCCTGTTGCGCTGCCACCCCTGGGCGCTCGGCGGATATGACCCCGTACCTCCGCGCGCTGGTCGAGCCAGCGCCGCAACCCTCACCAAGGGAGTTTGAGTGGGATTCCTCGGCGATATCTGGAACTTCATCGCGACACCGTTGTACTACGCGGTGTCCGCGGTTCTGGTCGGCTGCCACAACCTCTTCGGCGCGCTGTTCGGTCCGAACACCGCGGCGTCGTGGATTCTGTCGATCATCGGACTCACGGTGGTCATCCGAGCGGCGCTGATTCCGCTGTTCGTGAAGCAGATCAAGGCATCGCGGAACATGCAGCTGCTGCAGCCCAAGATGAAGGAGTTGCAGAAGAAGTACGGCCACGACCGTGAGCGGTTGGCTCAGGAGACGATGGCGCTGTACCGGGAGTCGGGAACCAACCCGTTCGCCTCGTGTCTGCCGCTGATCGTGCAGATGCCGGTCTTCATCGTGCTGTTGCAGCTGCTGGAGAAGGCGGCGAAGGGTCACGCCAAGGCGCTGCTGTCCGCTGGCGATGCGCACAGCTTCCAGAAGGCCAAGATCTTCGGCGGTCAGATCTCGTCGCGCTTTGTGGACCATGACGCCGCGGGCAGCATCAAGATCCTCGCCGTGGTGCTGATCGTCGCCATGATCGCGACGCAGTTCCTCACGCAGCGCCAGCTGATGAGCAAGAACATGCCGTCGGACGCCCTCAACGGGCCCTACGCCCAGCAGCAGAAGATTCTTCTCTACGTCCTGCCGGTGGTCTTCGCGGTCAGCGGCATCGCCTTCCCGGTGGGCGTGATGCTGTACTGGACGACCTCGAACCTGTGGACGATGGGCCAGCAGTTCTACGTGATCCGGAACAATCCGGCGCCCGGAACGCCCGCTTTCGAGGCGAAGAAGAAGCGTGATGCCGCCAAGGGCAAGGTCATCGCGCCCGAGCCGGAGGCCGTCGCGGCTACCGAGGCGGGCGCTGCCCGTCGCCCGGCCACGCGTCAGCAGCCCAAGAACCAGAGTCGAAGTCAGCGGCAGAAGACGCAGGGCGCTAGGCCCGCGAACTCGTCGCAAATCAAGCGGATCGGTCCCAAGGAGGATGGCAAGTGACGGAGGAAGTAGCGGCGGTGACGGAGGAGTCGTCGAAGCCCGACCGGGTCGCCAAGCTCGAGCGTGAAGGTGACATCGCGGCGGATTACCTCGAGGAGCTGCTCGAGATCGCGGATCTGGATGGCGACATCGACCTCGACGTCGAGGGCGACCGCGCCACCGTGTCGATCGTGGGTGCCAAGCTCCCGCAGCTCGTCGGCAACAAGGGTGAAGTGCTCGACGCGCTCCAGGAGCTCACGCGCCTTGCCGTGTACCGCGAGACCGGAGAGCGATCGCGCCTGATGCTGGACGTCTCAGGCCACCGCGCCGCTCGCCGGACGTCGCTCGAGGCGGAGGCTGCCGAAGCCGTCGAGCAGGTGAAGGCCTCAGGTGAGCGCCTGGCGCTCAAGCCGATGTCTCCGTTCGAGCGGAAGGTCGTCCACGATGTCGTGGCCGCAGCGGGACTTCAGTCGGAGTCCGAAGGCGCCGAGCCGCGCCGCCACGTGGTGGTCCTTCCCGCCTGATGGCAGATGTTTCACGTGAAACACCCCCTGTGCCCCCCGCGGCACAGGGGGTGTTTGGTGCTCGGCTGCCGCTAGCGGAGCGCTACGCCGACTTCCTAGCCGATCAGGGAACCGTTCGTGGCCTCATCGGCCCGCGGGAGGTGCCGCGGCTCTGGGAGCGCCACATCCTCAATTGCGCGGTGCTCAGCGAGGCGATTGAGGCCGACCAACGCGTCGCCGACGTCGGATCGGGCGCGGGCCTCCCCGGAATCGTGCTTGCCATCGTGCGCCCAGATCTCGCGATCACCTTGATCGAACCGCTGCTGAGGCGCGCGACGTTCCTGCAGGAAGGTGTGGACCTCCTCGATCTGGCCAATGTCCGCGTGGTGCGCGGTCGGGCTGAGGAATTCCCGGAGCCCGCGACGTTCGACGTCGTCACCTCCCGGGCGGTGGCCGAGCTGGGCAAGCTGGCCGCCTGGTCGATGCCCTTGGTGCGCCCGGGCGGTCTTTTCTTGCCGATGAAGGGTGCATCGGCGGAAGATGAGGTGAAGTCGTCGAACAGGGCGCTTCGCCGGCTGGGCGCGGTGAGTGCTGACGTGCTGAAGGTAGGGGCCGGCGTGGTCGATCCACAGGTGACGCTGGTCGCCGTGCGCAAGGCCGAGATCTCTGGTTGAGTCTGCGGTACGGATGTTATGCACCGCCGGTCGCAGTCGACCTGAGCGTATTTATCCACAGTTTTGAGAAGTTCTCCACAGGAACGTCGTTTCACGTGAAACATCGAGAGAGGGATCGCCGATGAGTGCTCTGCCGCCCGTACCCCCCAGTCGGTCGGAGGACACCAAGGAGAATTCAGTGGACGGTCTGGTCTCTGCGGAGGACAACACACCGCTCGCGCGTGAAGTAGCGGCGCAGCTCCGCGCCCGTGAATCCCTCTCCACCACGGAGGAGCTTCCCCGGCCGCCCCGGACCCGCGTCATGGTCGTCGCCAACCAGAAGGGCGGCGTCGGCAAGACCACCACGACTGTCAATCTCGCCGTGGCGCTCGCCCAATGGGGACAGCGCGTCCTCGTGATCGACCTCGATCCCCAGGGGAACGCCTCCACGGCGCTTGCGATCGAGCACCGCCGGGGAGTGACGTCCAACTACGACGTCCTCGTCGACGGGATTCCGCTCGAGGAAGCGGTCCAGCCGCACCCGGATATCCCCAACCTGGCGGTCGTGCCCGCGACGATCGACCTCGCTGGTGCCGAGATCGAGCTCGTGAACGTTCTCTCGCGGGAGAGTCGGCTCCGGAAGGCGATCACCTCGCACCCCCTGGTGGGGGATCGAGGGCCGGAGCGCTTCGACTACGTCCTCGTCGATTGCCCGCCATCGCTCGGGCTCCTGACCCTGAACGCCCTGGTCGCGGGCTTCGAGATGGTGATCCCGATCCAGGCGGAGTACTACGCGCTGGAAGGTCTCGGTCAGCTCCTGGAGACCGTCGAGATGGTCCGAACCCACCTGAATCCGACGCTCGTGGTCTCGACCATCCTCATCACGATGTACGACGCGCGAACGCGTCTCTCCGCGGGTGTCGCCGAGGAGGTCCGCGAGCACTTCGCCGATCAGGTGCTCAAGACCGCCATCCCGCGGTCGGTGCGCGTTTCGGAGGCCCCCAGCTACGGGCAGTCGGTGGTGACCTACGATCCTGGCTCGCCGGGTGCGTTGAGCTACCTGGAGGCAGCGCGCGAGATCGCAGTGAGGGGAGCAACGGTATGAGCCAGGGGGACAAGAGCGGCGGACCCCGCCGCGGTCTCGGGCGTGGGCTGGGGTCGTTGATCCCCACGGCTCCCTTGGCCGCTGACGACAAGACGGACGACGGTGCGGAGCCGCGTCCCACGCCGCCGGCGCCACCCGTGCCCGCTGCCGAGGGTTCGGCGGTCGTGCCCACGGCTCCCGCGGACGTCCAGGTGCCCGTGGGCGCCTACTTCGCGGATCTTCCGGTCGCCCAGATCACGCCGAACGCACGCCAGCCGCGCACCGTGTTCGAAGAGGAGGCGCTCGCCGAGCTGGTCCACTCCATCAAGGAGATCGGACTCCTCCAGCCGGTCGTCGTCCGCAAGACGGGCGAGGAGCAGTACGAGCTGATCATGGGCGAGCGGCGCTGGCGCGCCA
>JBQCJL010000056.1:0-4546 GCA_051952795.1 Marmoricola sp. | reverse complement strand
CCGCTGCTGCGCAAGGACTTCGTGGTCACCGAGTACCAGGTCGTGGAGGCTCGCGCTCACGGCGCGGATCTCGTCCTGCTGATCGTCGCCGCCCTGGACGACGCCCTGCTGCGCGACCTCTATGACGTCGTGACGGAGTTCGACATGACCGCGCTCATCGAGGTCCACGACGAGCCTGAGATCGAGCGGGCCCTGGCGCTCGGTGCGCCACTGATCGGAGTCAACGCCCGCAACCTGAAGACCCTCGACGTCGATCCTGACGCCTTCGGTCGCCTTGCCGCGTTGCTCCCTGCCGACACGATCAAGGTCGCCGAATCGGGCATCGGCGGGCCCGATGACGCGCAGCGCTACGCAAATGAAGGTGCGGACGTCGTGCTGGTGGGGGAGTCTTTGGTGAAGGACGGCGACCCCCGGTCAGCGGTCGCACAATTGAGGAGCATCCGGTGAGCAGCACCGACGGAGCCAGGTTCGGCCCCGACACCCGAGGACAGTTCGGCCAGTTCGGCGGCCGTTTCATGCCCGAGGCCCTGATGGCCGAGCTCGACGAGCTCACCCGGGTCTGGCAGGACGCCATGGGCGATGAGTCGTTCCTTGCCGAGTTCCAGCGGATGCTGGCCGAATACGCCAACGTGCCCAGCCCGCTCTACGACGCCACCCGGCTGAGCGAGCAGGCCGGTGCGCGGATCCTGCTCAAGCGCGAGGACCTGAACCACACCGGCGCCCACAAGATCCGCAACGTGCTCGGGCAGGCCCTCCTGGCCAAGCGCATGGGCAAGACGCGCCTGATCGCCGAGACCGGAGCCGGGCAGCACGGCGTCGCGACAGCCACCGCGGCCGCCTACCTGGGCCTCGAGTGCACGATCTACATGGGCGAGGTCGACACGGAGCGCCAGGCGCTGAACGTCGCTCGGATGCAGTTGCTCGGCGCGACCGTGGTCGCTGTGAAGTCGGGGAGCCGGACGCTCAAGGACGCGATCAACGAGGCGATCCGCGACTGGGTCGCGACCGTCGAGCACACCGGTTACTGCTTCGGCACCGCGGCCGGCCCGCATCCCTTCCCTGCCATGGTCCGCGACTTCTGCCGCGGCATCGGCGACGAGGCGCGGGCCCAGTGCCTGGAGCTGACCGGCTCGCTGCCCGATCTGGTGACCGCGTGCGTGGGCGGCGGCTCCAACGCTATCGGCATGTTCGCCGCCTTCATCGGGGACGCCGAGGTCGACCTCGTCGGCTTCGAGCCCCGCGGTGAGGGAGTCGACACCCCGCGGCACGCGGCGACCAAATGGGCCGGCGACGTCGGCGTCCTCCACGGCGCCCGCACGTACGTGCTCCAGGACGACGACGGCCAGACCATCGAGTCGCACTCGATCTCCGCCGGTCTCGACTACCCGGGAGTCGGTCCGCAGCACGCGTTCCTGGCCGAGACGGGCCGAGCCCGGTACCTGCCGATCACCGACGCCGAGGCGATGGACGCGATGGCACTGCTCGCGCGCACCGAGGGCATCATCTGCGCCATCGAGTCCGCCCACGCCGTCGCCGGAGCCCTGCAGCTCGCCAAGGATCGGCAGGGCGAGACCATCCTGGTCAACCTGTCGGGCCGCGGCGACAAGGACATGGGCACCGCGACGACCTGGTTCGGGCTGGGGGAGGCATGACGAGTACCTCTGCCGCCTTCGCCAAGACCGAGGGGCGTGCGGCACTCGTCGGCTATCTGCCCGCCGGCTTCCCGGACGTCTCCGGAGCGATCGACGCGCTCAAGGTGATGGTCGACGCGGGCTGCGACATCATCGAGGTGGGGCTGCCCTACAGCGACCCGGTCATGGACGGCCCGACCATCCAGGCTGCGGCTCAGCAGGCACTCGAAGGGGGCTTCCGCACCGCGGACGTCATCCGCACCGTGGAGGCCGTCGCGGCGACCGGGACGCCGACACTGGTGATGACCTACTGGAATCCCGTGGAGCACTACGGCGGGAGCCGTCGAGATGGGCGCAGCGGCGTGGAGCGGTTCGCCACCGACCTCGCGAACGCCGGGGGAGCCGGGCTCATCACGCCGGACATCACCCCCGACCGCGGCGAGGACTGGATCGCGGCCGCGGACGCGCACGACCTCGACAAGGTCTTCCTGGTCGCCCCCAGCAGCACGGACGAGCGCATCGCGATGACCACGGCCGCCTGCCGTGGGTTCGTCTACGCGACGGCCGTGATGGGCGTGACCGGCGCCCGAGCGACCACCAGCCAGCTCGCGGGTCCCCTCGTCGCCCGTGCGAAGGCGACCACCAGCCTGCCCATCGGGGTGGGCCTCGGGGTCTCCAACGGCGACCAGGCCGCCGAGGTGGCCGCGTTCGCCGACGCGGTGATCGTCGGGTCGGCCTTCGTACGTGCGGTGCTCGATGCGGGAACCGATCGGCAGGCCGGCCTGAAGGCGCTGCGCACTCTCACCGAGGACCTCGCTGACGGGGTCCGGCGAGGACGGTCGTCATGATCCACAGCATCCTCGAGTCCATCCCGAGCCCGAGCCAGGGCGTCTGGCATCTCGGGTTCTTCCCGATCCGCGCGTACGCGCTGTGCATCATCGCGGGGATCTTCGCGGCGATCTGGATCACCCAGCGGCGCTGGACCGCACGCGGCGGCAAGCCCGGCGAGATCGCCGACATGGCGCTGCTGATCGTGCCGATCGGCATCATCGGCGGCCGGCTCTACCACGTGCTGACGGACCACGAGCTCTACTTCGGCTCCGGCCGCAACCCCTGGCGCGCCTTCGCGATCTGGGACGGCGGCCTCGGCATCTGGGGCGCGATCGCGCTGCCGGCGGTCGGCGCCATCTGGGTCTGTCGGCGGCGGGGAATCCGCGTGAGCTCCTTCGGCGATGCGATCGCGCCGGCCCTTCTGGTCGCGCAAGGGCTCGGCCGCTGGGGCAACTACTTCAACCAGGAACTGTTCGGCCGACCGACCACGCTGCCGTGGGGCCTGGAGATCTCGCCATCGCACCGACCCGCGGGCTACGAGCAGTACGCCACGTTCCACCCCACCTTCCTCTCTGAATCGATCTGGGACCTGCTCTTCGCCGGCATCGTGATCTGGCTGGATCGCAAGTTCAAACTGGGCTACGGACGCTGCTTCGCGCTGTACGTGATGTGTTACACCGCGGGTCGCTTCTGGATCGAGGCGCTTCGCATCGACGTGGCGGCGAACGACACTCGGATCCTGGGCCTGCGCTTCAACGACTGGACGGCGATCGTCTGCTTCGTGGCGGGTGCCGTCTACTTCGTCGTCGCGGGCCGCAAGCACCCCGCTCCGGACACCCGTCCGGCGTCGGTCTACGTCCATCCTCAGGAATCTGGGGCGACGGATACCGCCGAGTAGGCTAGATTTAGTTACTCCGCCTGGGCCAACGTCGTCCCATGCTGCGCGGAATCTGTCTTCACATCCGCCGTGCGGAGCCCCTGACGCCTGATCGAGGCGCTGGTGCCCGCACTCGACGACGGGAGAGCGCCATGCATGCATACCCGCCGCCCCAGGGGCTTTACGACGGCAACTCCGAGCACGACGCGTGTGGCGTCGCCTTCGTCGCGACCCTCACCGGTGTTCCGAGCCACGACATCGTCACCAAGGCGCTGACGGCCCTGCGCAACCTCGAGCACCGCGGTGCCGCGGGCGCCGAGTCGAACTCCGGCGACGGTGCCGGCATCCTGCTCCAGGTTCCGGACCGCTTCTTCCGCGAGGTCGCCGGCATCGACCTCCCCGCCGCCGGCTCGTACGCCGTCGGCACCGCCTTCATCCCCGGCGACGCGGGTGAGGTCGCCAAGATCCAGGAGCGCATCTCCGCGATCGCGGTCGAGGAGGGCCTGCAGGTCCTCGGGTGGCGCGAGGTGCCCACCGACCCGTCGTCGCTGGGCAAGTCGGCACTGGACTGCATGCCGGCCTTCCGTCAGATCTTCGTCTCCGCTCCCGGGGCCAGCCTGCTGGGCATGGACCTCGAGCGTCTCGCCTTCTGTCTGCGCAAGCGGGCCGAGCGCGAGACCGAGGTGTACTTCCCGTCGCTGTCGAGCCGCACCATCGCCTACAAGGGCATGCTCACCACCGACCAACTGGACCACGTGTTCAGCGACCTGCTCGACGAGCGCGTCGAGTCGGCGGTCGCGGTCGTGCACTCGCGCTTCTCGACCAACACCTTCCCGAGCTGGCCGTTGAGCCACCCGTTCCGCTTCATCGCGCACACCGGCGAGATCAACACCGTCATGGGCAACCGCAACTGGATGCGCGCTCGTGAGGCCCTCCTCGACGCCGCGGTCATCCCCGGTGACCTCCAGCGGCTCTTCCCGATCTGCACCCCCGGCGCCTCGGACTCGGCCTCGTTCGACGAGGTGCTCGAGCTGCTGCACATGGGCGGTCGCTCGCTGCCGCACGCGGTGCTCATGATGATCCCCGAGGCGTGGGAGAACCACGGCGAGATGGACGCCAAGCGGCGGGCGTTCTACGAGTTCCACTCGACGTTCATGGAGCCGTGGGACGGCCCGGCCTGCGTCACCTTCACCGACGGCAAGCTCAT
>JBQCJL010000055.1:0-3388 GCA_051952795.1 Marmoricola sp. | reverse complement strand
AGATCGGCCAGCGCCGCCTTGTCCTCCGGCAGGGTCTGCGCCGTCTCGCGCAGGACGATGCGGCCGTCGCTGCGACGCCGGGCGAAGTGACCGCCCTTCTTGTCGGAGGCGGTGCGTCGCACGGCCTCGATGGCGAAGGGAGCGCCGCTGGCCGCGAACCAGCCCGCCACCTCGGCGTCCGGAGTCGCGCCGAGGTTGTCGGAGTTGGACACGAAGATCCGCTCGAAGCCGAGCTCGCGCAGCTTGCCGAGCAGGCCGGTCCCCTTGAGGGCCGTATAGAGGTCTCCGTGCCCGGGAGGACACCACTCCATCGACGGGTTCGGCTCCCACGTCACCGGCATGAGCGAGTCGACGAGCAGCCGCGGCTCGCGGTTCTGCAGGAAGTCGATGGGCAGACCGTCGACCTCGAAGCCCTCGTCGAGGTACTGCTCCAGCGCCTCGTGCGTGTCGGCCGCGGTGCGGAAGCTGTTCATCAGGATGAGCGGCAGCCGGGCGTCGTGGACACGGCGCAGGTGCAGGATCTGGCGCACCATGATGTCGAGGAAGCTGTGGTCGTCGCGGACGTTGAGCAGCGACTTGGCCTGCTCCATCCCCATCGACGTGCCCAGCCCGCCGTTGAGCTTGATCACGGCCGTCTTCTGGAGGGCGTCGTTGGCCACGTCCTCCGGAACCTCGATGCCGGCGAGGCTGTCCATCTCCACCGGCTCGATGGACTCCTCGGGGATCATGCCCGTCGCTCCACCCTCGAGCTGGTGGTAGTAGTACTCGAAGACGTCGATCGCGACGGGGTCCACACCGGCGGCAGCCATCTTCGCGCGCGCGGCGGCGAGTCCCCTCGGAGTCATGGCGTTGATCGTAAGGGGTCGGCAAGCCGACAGCCCGTCCTAGAGTGACCACGTCATGGACAGCCAGCCTGGATTCGACAATCCGACCTACCTCGCGAAGCTCGCGATGCGTGACCAGCTCCTGACCGCTCGGGGCCGTCAGCCGCTAGCCGAGATCGCGGAGAACGCCCAGCGCATCAGCCGCCACGTGATGGCCCATCCCGGGGTCGCCCGCGCTGCCACCGTGGCGGCGTACGTGTCGGTCGGACGCGAGCCCGGGACCGGCCCCCTCCTCGCTGCGCTGCAGGCTGCCGGCAAACGCGTGATCCTGCCGGTCCTGCTTCCCGACAACGACCTCGACTGGGCCGTCTACGCAGGCGACGACGACCTCACCACCGCCACACGCGGACTACTCGAGCCGACCACGCCGCGTCTCGGCGTCGATGCCATCGCCACCGCCGACCTGGTCCTGGTTCCAGCCCTGGCGGTGACCCGGGCGGGGATGCGCCTGGGGCGCGGTGGCGGTAGCTACGACCGCGCCCTGGCGCGAGCGACCGGGGCCACCGTGGCGATCGTGAACACCGAGGAGGTCGTCGGCGCCGTTCCGGCCGAGTCCCATGACCGTCCGGTCCAGCTGATCGCGACCCCGGACGGAGTGCTGGACGCACGGCGTTGAGGCTTGCGGACAGCAATTAGAATTCCGGCCGTGCCGACCTATCAGTACACCTGCAACGACTGCGGCCACTTCTTCGAAGCGGTCCAGAGCTTCAGCGACGACGCCCTGAGCGTCTGCCCTGAATGCGGCGGCACGGTGCGCAAGGTCTACAACGCGGTCGGCGTGGTCTTCAAGGGCTCCGGCTTCTACCGGACCGACAGCCGCAGCTCCGGCTCCTCGAGCAGCTCGACCACCAGCTCGTCGTCCTCGGACTCGGGCAGCTCGACGTCCTCGACGCCGTCGTCCACAAGCTCGGCACCGTCCTCGTCCTGACGCCCCTTGTGGAGAACTCACAGCCGGTCGCCCTGCGCTGACACCCTGGGGTGAATGACCCCACCGAGCACTCCAGCAACGATCCGCTACCGGCGCCTCTGGCGCAGGGTGTTGTGGCACCGGCGCAAGTTCGCAGCCGTGGCGGCGGCGGTCGTCGTGTTCGCCTCGCTTCAGGTCCTCCGGCCCCCGGCACCACCCAGCACGCCGATCGTCACGGTCAGCCACGACATCGCGCCCGGAACTCGGCTCGGCGCGGGCGACGTCGTCCTCGCGCGGTACCCAACGGCCTTGGCTCCGCTGCATGCTCTCTCCTCCGTGGCAGCCGCGGTCGGCCGAACGCTCGCCTCGGGGGCATCGCAGGGAACACCGCTGACGACGGCGAGCCTGGGCGGCCAGGCCTGGTCCTCGCTCGGGGGCGGTGACGTCGCCGTGCCCGTGCGCCTCCAAGATGGCGCCCTCGCCGACATCCTCCGGCCCGGGGAGCGTGTGCAGCTCACGGCGGTCGATCCCAAGAACCCGAGTGGCTCAGAGACCCTCGTCGAGGATGCCCTCGTCCTCGCGGTGCCGCCCGCCAGTCGTGATTCCCCTGCCAGCGCAGGCCGTCTGGTGATCTTCGGGGTGCCCGCGGAGCGGTCGAACCTCGTCACCTCCAGTGCGGTGTCGCGCTACCTGAGCGTCGCCTGGGGCCACTAGCCTTTTGCTCGGCACCACCAGACGGGGACGCATTCAAGGAGAATCACATGACAGGATTCAAGAACTTCCTTCTCCGAGGGAATCTCATCGAACTGGCCGTCGCGTTCATCATGGGCGGCGCCTTCGCCACCGTGGTCAAGGCGCTCGTCGACGTGATCATGGGTCTGATCGGCAAGGCCGGTGGCCACGCCGACTTCAACAGCTACCAGCCCGGCGGTCTCCCCATCGGTGCGTTCCTGACGGCGCTGGCAGCGTTCATCGTGATCGCCGCGGTCGTCTACTACACCATCGTGGTGCCCTACACCCGGGCGAAGGAGCGCTACTTCCCCGAGCCCGAGGCCGTGGACACCGAGGAGCTCGCCGTCCTCAAGCAGATCCGGGACTCGCTCGCCGCGCGCTGAGCACTCCGGACGCTGAAGGCCCCAGGGAATCCCTGGGGCCTTCGCGCTTCTCTAGCCGTGGTGCGGGGGGACCTGGGACTTCAGCCAGGCGTCCTTGGACCGATCCTCGTCCTCACGCGGATCCGGCTGATCGTCGCGAGTCTGGTCGGGAAGGTCGTCGCCGAAGATCTCGGCCAGCCGCTTGCGGCGCGCCTCGGCCGACTCGGGCGGGGAGTCACGGCGATCCTTCACCCCACCATTGTGGTCTACGAGACCTCGCCGTCGGGTGCGAGCACGGTACGGAGTCGGGTGAGACCGCGATGCCGGTTGACCCGCACCGCCGAGGCGGACATCCCCAGGGCTCGAGCGGTCGCGTCGACGCCGAGGCCGACCACGTCCATGCAGGCGATCACGTCGCGCTGACGCGGCGGCAGCGTGGACAAGATGTCGCGGAGCCAGGACATGCGCTCGACCTCGGCGCCGGCGTGCTCGGCCGTCCCGCC
>JBQCJL010000054.1:0-6343 GCA_051952795.1 Marmoricola sp. | reverse complement strand
TCGAGCACCATCGACCTGGCCGGCAACGACTACCTCGGCCTCGCCCGTCATCCCGAGGTCATCGAGGGCGCCGTCGCCGCGACCCGTGCTTACGGTGCGGGCGCCGGCGCCTCGCGCCTCGTGACCGGCACGCTGGCTCTGCACGAGGAGCTCGAGACCGCACTGGCCGACTACACCGGCTCCGAGTCCGGTCTGGTCCTGTCGACCGGCTATCACGCCAATCTCAGCGTGCTGAGCGCCCTGGTCGACGAGGAGACCCTGGTGGTCTCCGATGCGCATGTGCACGCCTCGATGATCGACGGCTGCCGCCTCGCGCGGGCTCAGGTCCGCGTCGCACCGCACGGTGAGATCGCCACCTTCGACGCCCTCCTGGCGCAGCGCACCCAGAAGCGCGCGTTGGTGCTGACCGAGTCGATCTTCTCGGTCCTCGGGGACGCGACTCCTCTGCTCGAGCTGCTCGAGGTCTGCCGCCGGACCGATGCGCTCCTCGTCGTCGACGAGGCTCATGGCCTCGGCGTCGCGGGCGACGACGGCTCCGGTCTGGCACGGCAGCTCGGTGCCGCCGGTGATCCCCATCTGCTGATCACCGGGACGCTCAGCAAGTCGTTCGGTGCCCAGGGCGGCATCGTGCTCGGGGCTCGGGCGATCCGCGAGCAGCTGGTCAACCGCGCGCGCCCCTTCATCTACGACACGGGACTCGCTCCCTCCGCGGCCGGAGCCGCGTTGGCCGCACTCGAGGTGATCCGGCGCGAGCCCGACCGGGTCGCGCGCGTCAACCGGGTCGCCGGCATCCTCGCCGAGGCATGCGGTGTCCAGCGTCCCGCCGGCGCCGTCCTCGCGGTTCCGATGTCCAGCCCGCAGGCCGCCGTCGCGGCCGTCGAGAAGGCGGCGACCCATGGCGTGCGGATCGGCTGCTTCCGCCCGCCCTCCACACCGGACGGGATCTCCCGGCTGCGCCTCACCGCACACGCCGACCTCGACGACACCCAGATGGACCACGCCACGCGGGTACTTGCGGAGGTCGCCCGATGACGGTGACCTTCGTGACCGGTACCGACACCGACGTCGGCAAGACGATCACCACCGCCGCGCTGGTGGTCCAGGCCAAGTCCCTCGGCCGCTCGCCCTACGTCATCAAGCCGGCCCAGACCGGGGTGAAGCACGAGGCCGGCGACCTGACGACGGTCCGGCACCTCGCGGGGGGCGTCCCGGGCCACGTCGGCATCGCTCTCAGCGAACCTTTGGCGCCGGTCGCGGCCGCCGCGCTCGATAGCGTCGCGCTCCCGGCGCTCGAGGATCAGCTGAGGATCCTCGAGCACAACGCGTCGTGGTACGACGCCACGCACGTCGAAGGCGCCGGTGGCCTCCTCGTCGAGCTTGGCGACGGCTTCGGCCTGCTTGAGCTCGCCGATGCGGCGGTAGCAGCCGGAATCGAGGTGGAGTTCGTCGTCGTGGCGCGTTCCGGCCTGGGGACCCTCAATCACAGCATGCTGACCGTGAACGCCATCCGCGCGCGCGGGCATGCGGTGCGAGGCATCGTCATCGGCAGCATGCCGTCGGAGCCAGATCTCGCCACGCGTGGCAACGTGACCGAGCTGCCGCGGCTGACCGGCGTGCCGACCCTTGCCGCGATCCCCGCAGGTGCGGGCGCGCTCTCCCCCGCGGACTTCCAGGCGCAGGCCCCGAGCTGGTTCGCCTAGGACGCGAGTACCGCCTCGATCGTGGGGATCTGGTTCTGGAGGGCGCGCAGATACGGCGCGACGGCGGGATGCCGGTACTTGTTGGCCAGCGCCCCCTCGCCGGGGGCGACGCGGGCGAGCACCCACTCGGCCCGGCCGAACACCGTGAAGGCGATGACCGCGCGAGCAGCCCACAGCACGTCCTCGTAGGCGGGCAGGTCGGTGCCGACGTCGGTGTAGTGCCAGACCATCCGCTCGAGATCGCATCCGGCCGACAGCGCATACAGGCCCAGGTCCTCCCCGGGCGCCGACCAACCGAAGCTGCCCCAGTCGATCACCAGGGCATGAGCGTCGTGGACCGTCAGCACGTTGGCCTGGACCAGATCACCGTGTGACGGGACCTGGGGCATGACGGCGAGGCGTTCGAGCACGCCGCGCCGGCGCGACCAGAAGGCGTCCGCGAGATCGGCGATCGTCGTGCGGGCCAGCGTGGGCCAGCCGTCGTGCTGCTCGGCCTGCGCCACCTTCGCGCGGAGGTGGCCGGTCGCATGCCACGGCGCGGGCTCGAGGTCCGTCGCGGCGAGCTCCGCCAGAGCCTGGGCCACCCGCTGGGACTCCACCAGGGTGCGGTCGTGGGCGCTCGACCACAGGGTGTAGCCCTCGTCGTCCTCATCGATCCGGTGGACGTCGGGCGCACTCACCCCGCTCAGGCGGGGGCATGCCAGTGCGAACTCGGCCTCGCGTCGCCAGTACGAGGGGCTGGTCGGAGAGAGGAAGCCCTGCGCTTCGTCACTGCTCGGGGCGTTGACCCGCTTGACGATCCAGCTCCGGTCGACGCGCCAGACACCGACCGTCGATGGGCCGCTCCCGCCCGACACCGGTACCCAATGGGGCTCGGGCTGCCACATCGCACCACCTCTTGCTGGAGGCCAAGGGACGACTAGTTCGCGTTCGTCACCCTCATCCTGACAGAGCGAGCGTCGATCGCGGCCTCTTCGAAGACGCCTCGGCGTGGCTCGCGAACGTCCGGCATCGTCGCCACGACGCGCGACTTGAGACCGGTCAGCGCGATCACCTCGTCGATGGCGCCGCGGTCACCACCGACCACGATGGACTTCATGTGCCCGATGATGACCTCGGTGTGGTGCGCCGCGGCCTCGTAGGCGCGCTGGGCCTGGAGGTCGCGCCTGCGGGCGAACCGCTGCTGCGACCAGCCGCCCGCCTTCGACCGGCCCAGCACATGCCGCTGCCCCACCTTGCTGGAGACGATCTTCTCGCGCTCGAGGCGCGCGACCGCGAAGCCGCCCTTGCGCACGAGCAGCAGTCCCCACTCCTCGGGCGGTCGGGCCGCCTCCAGGAACCCGTCGGTCGTCGCCGGTCCGCTGTACGACCGCCCGAACGGCAGCCGCGCCTCGAAGCTGGAGCCATCCTGGGCGAAGCCGACGAGCGCCCCGTCGACCACGTTGCTGGCGGTGGCGCCGTGGCGCTTGAGGAAGTTGGCGGTCCATCGCTCGAGGCGCGCCGGGGCGACGTACAGCTCGACGCTCTGCGCGGTGGCCTCAGGCATCGGTCGCGACCCCGAGTCCGGTGGGCATCCCATCGATGCTGGTGAGGTTCTTCTGCTGCCAGTACTCGGCGATGCCCTCAGGGCCCTTCTTGGCCGCCCAGTCGTCCATCATCGAGCGATCGCTCTCGAACGTCATGTAGGGAACGCCATACCCGCAGGAGGTCTGGACGAGGTCGACCTCGACATCGAAGATCTGCCGGGCGCCGAGGTGGGGCTCGAAGAGTCCGTAGAGCTCGTCCCACTCCGCTGCGTGCGGCTGGATCTCGCGAGCCGTCCCATAGAGGCGCAGGATCAACGGCTCACGGTCGAACGAGCAGAACATGAGGGTCATCCTGCGGTTGTCCAGGATGTGCGCGGCCGACTCGTTGCCGCTCCCGGTGAGGTTCAGCCACACCACGCGGTTGGGATCCAGGATCCGCAACGTGTCCAGGCCCTTGGGAGACACGTTCACGCGCCCGTCGGTAGCGGCGGTCGCCACGAAGTAGAGGTGCTGCGCCTCGATGAAAGCCTGCCGACGAGGATCGATCGCGTCGAACTGCTGGGCCATCAGACGTTGAAACCGAGAGCCCGAAGCTGCTCGCGACCGTCCTCGGTGATCTTGTCCGGTCCCCACGGCGGCATCCAGACCCAGTTGATCCGGACGTCGCCCACCATGCCCTCGAGCGCGGTGTTGGTCTGGTCCTCGATCACGTCGGTGAGCGGGCAGGCCGCCGACGTCAGCGTCATGTCGAGTACGACATCGTTCTTGTCGTCGAGGTGCACGTCGTAGACGAGGCCGAGGTCGACCACGTTGATGCCGAGCTCGGGGTCGACGACATCCTTCATCGCCTCGGTGATGTCCTCGACGGTCGTCGTGCCGGCCGCAGCCGTGCCGACGTCAGGAAGATCGCTGTGATCGGTCATCGGTTCTCCTTCTGCCCGACTGCCTGAGCAGCCGCGTCCTTCAGCGCCATCCACGACAGCAGTGCGCACTTCACGCGGGCCGGGAACTTCGCCACGCCGGCGAAGGCCACCCCGTCCTCCAGCGTGTCCTCGTCCGGGACCACCTGACCCCTACCCTGCATCAGCGCCAAGAACTCCTCGTGAACACCCAGAGCCTCCTCGAGGGTTTTGCCGATGAGCAGGTCGGTCATCACCGACGCCGACGCTTGGCTGATCGAGCAGCCCTCGGCATCGTAGGAGACATCCTCGATCACCGGGTTCTCCCCCTCGGCGAGGTGCACCCGCAGCGTGATCTCGTCACCGCAGGTCGGGTTGACGTGATGCACCTGAGCCTCGAACGGCTCGCGCAGACCCTTGTTCAGGGGATGGCGATAGTGATCCAGAATGATCTCCTGGTACATCGCGTCGAGGTCGCTCATCTGGGTCATCGCACTCACACCGTCTTGAAGTACTTCTGGGTGTATTCGATTCCCTCGATCAGCGCATCGATCTCGGCGGGGGTCGTGTAGAGGTAGGACGACGCACGCGTCGAGCTCTGCACCCCGAAGCGGGCGTGCACCGGCTTGGCGCAGTGGTGACCGGCACGCACGGCGATACCGCGGGAGTCGAGCAGCTGCGCGACGTCGTGCGGGTGGATCCCGTCCACCTGGAACGCCACCGCACCGCCACGACGCGAAGCGTCACGCGGTCCGAGAACGGTCACACCCTGGAGCGTGTCCAAGCCTTCGAGGACGTAGCGCGTGATGGCCTGCTCGTGCGCATGGATGCCCTCCATGCCCAGGTGACCGAGGTACTCCACGGCGGCACCGAGGCCGACCGCCTCCACGATCGGCGGGGTTCCGGCCTCGAAGCGATGCGGCGCCTTCGCGTAGGTCGATCCCTGCATGGTGACCGTCTCGATCATCTCGCCACCACCGAGGAACGGCGGCAGGGAGTTCAGCAGGTCCTCGCGGCCCCAGAGCACGCCGATCCCCGTCGGGCCGGTGACCTTGTGCCCGGTGAAGGCGATGAAGTCGGGCCGCTCGTCAACCGGCATCGAGCCCAGGTCGATCGGCAGCACCGGCGCGGCTTGGGCGGCGTCGACCACGACCAGGGCACCAGCCTCGTGAGCCCGCTTGGCCAGTGCCGCCACCGGGTTGATGGTGCCGAGCATGTTGGAGACCCAGGTGAAGGCGACGACCTTGGTGTTCTCGTCGATCAGCGTGTCGAGGTTGCCCAGGTCGAGCTCGCCTTCGTCGGTCAAGCCGATCCAACGGAACTCCGCGCCGACCCGCTCGCAGGCCAGCTGCCACGGAACGATGTTGGAGTGGTGCTCCATCTCGGTGACGACCACGTTGTCGCCGGCCTTCAGCGCAACCGTGCGAGCCACCAGGTTGAGCGCCTCGGAGGCGTTCTTGGTGAAGATCACCTCGTTGCGCGACGGGGCGCCGAGGAACCTGGCCACCTTGTCACGGGCAGCCTCGAACGCCTCGGAGGACTCCGCACCGAGCTGGTGCATCGCCCGCGCCACGTTCGCGTTATGCCGCTCGAGGTGGTCGACCATCGCGTCGATCACGACCTGCGGCTTCTGCGAGGTGTTCGCCGAGTCCAGGTAGACCAGCGGGAAGCCGTCGGCCATCACGCGGCTGAGGATCGGGAAGTCCTTGCGAATGACTTCCAGGTCCGGAAGTAGACCTTCCATTTCGATCCCTTCTCTTAAAACGACTGACTGTGTGGTGCTGGCAAGGCCGAGGAGCGAAGGCGGCCTATCTGGCCGTCGCGAACGACGAGAACGCCGCCCAGCGCCGCTCAGACAGCCGCTTTCACGTACTTGTCGTAGCCGTTGGCCTCAAGCTCGTCGGCCAGCTCGGAGCCACCCGACTCGGCGACGCGACCCGCCACGAACACGTGCACCCGGTCGGGCTTCACGTAGTTGAGGATGCGCGTGTAGTGCGTGATGAGCAGCACGCTCTTCTGCTCACGCTGGCTGAAGCGGTTGATGCCCTCGGAGACGACCTTGAGGGCGTCGATGTCGAGGCCGGAGTCGATCTCGTCGAGGAGCGCGACCTTGGGGTCGAGGAGGTCGAGCTGGGCGATCTCGGACCGCTTCTTCTCACCGCCGGAGAAGCCCTCGTTGACCGAGCGCTGCGAGAACGTCGGGTCGAGGTTGAGGTTG
>JBQCJL010000053.1:0-2479 GCA_051952795.1 Marmoricola sp. | reverse complement strand
AGTACTTCCACTCGGTGTTCGCCAAGCTGACGCCCTCGCGGGTGCCGTGGGCAGGCGTGCTGCTCTCGTTCGTCGCGGGCTGCGTGTGCTTCCTGCCGTTCCCCAGCTGGCAGTCGCTCATCGGCCTGATCACGAGCGCCTCGGTGCTGATGTACGCCGGCGCGCCGCTGTCATTCGGCGCCCTGCGGCGACGACTTCCGGATGCCGAGCGCCCCTTCCGTCTTCCCCTGGGCGAGGTGTTCTCGCCGATCGCCTTCATCGTGGCCTCCTGGATCATCATGTGGTCCGGCTGGGAGACGGCCTGGAAGCTGGGCATCCTGATCGTGCTGGGCAGCCTGCTCATCTTCAATCGGGAGATGCGTCCGGAGCGGATGAACTGGCGTGCGGCGGCTTGGCTGCCGGTCTACCTCGTCGGGATGGGCGCGATCACCTACTGGTCGACCTTCGGCAGCTCCGGCGCCAAGCACGTGATGGGAGTCTGGACCTCCCTCGTGGTCTGCGCCGTGTTCTCGCTCGTCATCTACTACTGGGCCGTCCTGGTGGCACTCTCCAAGGAGGTCATCGAGCAGATGATCAACGAGGTGGTCGTGCCCGAGGCCGAAGAGGTCGAGAGTGTCGGGCACGTGCGAGTGGCGCTTGAATAGCGGCCGTGACCCTGACGGCGACCGAACAGGCTCGATCGAGGATCTCCGCCGCGGCGGATGATCCACGATCCCGCCTGCGACTGCTCGACGAGATCTACGCGAGCGAGGGCGCGCGCGGCCATCTGCCGTATCGGCGAGCAGTCGCCTCCTTCATGGGATGGCAGATCTCGCGGGGCCTCCTCAACCCGCCCGACCACCCGATTCCGGGCAGCGCCTGGTGGCGCGAGCTCAACGCTGCGCTGCTCCGGGACAGCTACGAGGGGCGGCTCCTCGCGCTCGATCCGTGGGCGGAGCCGTCGACGCGTGGCGCCGCCGCGGCACTCGCCTTCGTCCGCGAGCCGTCGGCGCAGCGCTGGTACCACGCTCACAATCTGACGATCGTGGACGCCTACCTCGAGCATGCGGATCTCGCGAGGGCGGAGGACCGCATCGAGCGCTTCTTCATCAACCTGGTGCTGATCAGGGTGCTCTACGCCCATGCTCTGGTGGCGGCGCCGCGGCTCTCCCTGTCCTGGCTGGCGCCGTTGGCGCCCGCGCTGGGGGATCCTCGCCTGGGCTGGACGGGGATCTTCCTGTCGCTGTCCCGGGTGCTTCCGGACCGCTACCCGCTGGGCGATGACATCGAGCGGGTGGTGTCGCGCGAGGGTGGCTTCGGCCACCTGCTCGACGTCGGGGTGATCCAGCCGCGCGTGCGAGCGCTCTACGAATGGGCCGCCGACGACCTGGACACCCCGGAGCTTCTCGGGTTCCTGGAGGGCGGCGTGCCGGCCTATGCCTGGGATCCAGCCGATGCGGCGGCGTGGACGCCGCACCCCTCCCGATGGGCGAAGGCCGCCAGGCTCGGGCTGAGGCCCCGTTCCTAGCGTCGGGTCGCGATGACGGCCGACGCGTCCGGCGCCACCATCACCTCCACCGCGGTGAACCGCTCGTCGCTGAGCCAGGTCTCGCGGAGCACGTCGACCCGCCCGCCGGCGATCGGGGGCCACGACTCGCAGGGCGTGAAATCGTCGAGCACCACGATGCCGCCTGGCTCGACGAGGTCCGCGACCGCGTCGACGCCGGCGTGCTCGGGGGAGGAGGCATCGAGGAAGAGCAGCGAGTAGGGCCCCTTGTGCAGCAGCGTCGACCAGTCCGCCGCCAACACCTCCACCTGGGGATCGTCGGCGAAAATCTCTTGAGCCGCCTCGGCCAGGCGCTCGTCACGCTCGGCCGTGAGGATGGAGACGCCGGGATGGGCGCCGGAGCGCAGCCACGCGGTGCCCACGCCGCAGCCGGTCCCGAACTCCGCCATGGTGCCGCCGCGCGTGGCGGCGAGCGTGGCGAGAAGACGGCCGGTCTCGTTGCGGCAGAAGGACACGTAGCCGGCACGTCGGGACATGTCGAAGGCGCGCGACACCAACTCCGGCAACTCAGGTGGGGCGCTCATGCACGTCCTCGCTTCGCTCCGGGCGCGCATGAGGCACAGGGAGCACAGCATCTGATGATTCGCTCGCTGCGCTCGCTCATGCCAGTAAGTGTTACCAGTCGGCCAAGCGGTGATACCCTCGTCCCACCATGCGGCAGATTCTCGTAGTCCTGCGCCGCGGCGGGGCCTGACAAGCAAGGCCACCTCGCCGCGGTGTTCGGCGTTCTCCCGCCGCGGCTTTGCGAAACCGGCTCCACTCTTCGCAAGGAACTCTCATGAACGCCACTCTCACCACCGCACCCTTCGACGACCGCGCCCTGATCGAGGCCGAATGGGGCCCAGCTCGCCGCGAGCTGGCGCGCTGCGCCGCCGACGAGGCCACGCTTGATCAGCGAGACGCCGCGCTTGCCTGGTCCGCGGACAACTAACC
>JBQCJL010000052.1:0-4867 GCA_051952795.1 Marmoricola sp. | reverse complement strand
CTGGTTCGTCGTGGACGAGTACCAGGACGTGAGTCCGCTGCAGCACACGCTCCTGGATCTGTGGCTGGGCGGCCGCGAGGAGCTGTGCGTGGTCGGCGACCCATCGCAGACCATCTACTCGTTCGCTGGCGCCAGCTCGCGCTACCTGCTCAACTTCAAGCAGTCCTTTCCCCAGGCGACAACCGTGGAGCTGGTCCGCAACTATCGCTCCTCGCCCGAGATCATCCGGGTCGCGAACGAGGTGATCGGCCCGCAGGCCGCCGACAGTGTCCGGCTGCAGGCCCAGCGGCCGTCGGGTGCTGCCGTCGAATGGATCGAGGCGCCGGACGAGCCGGCCGAGGCCGCCGCGGTGGCGGCGCGCATCAAGATCCTGCATCAGCGGGGCATGGCGTTGGGGGACATGGCCGTGCTCTTCCGCATCAACGCGCAGTCGGAGGCATTCGAGGATGCGCTGACCGACGCCGGCATCCCGTATGTCGTCCGGGGGGCGGCGCGATTCTTCGAGCGTGCCGAGGTGCGCCAGGCCCTGTCGCTGCTGCGGGTCGAGGCCCGCGGCGAGGTGGTCGCCGGTTCGGAGCTCGGCGACCACGTCCGCGCCGTGATGATGGGCATGGGCTGGAACCCGGTCGCGCCCACCGCGCGCGGCAAGGTGCGCGATCGATGGGAGTCGCTCTCCGCCCTGGTGGCGCAGGCGGAGGCCTACGCCGCGCAGGCGGTCGAGGAAGGCGCCGCGCCGCGCACCCTCGCCGGCTTCGTGGCCGAGATGGACCGCCGCGCGGACGAGCAGCACGCACCCATCGCGGAGGGCGTGACGCTGGCGACGATGCATACGGCCAAGGGCTTGGAGTGGGAGGCCGTGTTCTGTTGCGGCATCCAGGAGGGCTCCCTTCCGATCACCTACGCCGAGACGCCCGTGGCGGTGGAGGAGGAGCGCCGACTCCTCTATGTCGCGGTCACCCGGGCTCGCTCGCACCTGCAGATCTCCTGGGCGCTGGCGCGCAACCCGGGCGGCCAGAGTCGGCGCAGGCCCTCGCGCTTCCTCGACGGCCTCCGCCCGCTGTCCGTCACCGACCAGCCCCGAGCCGGTCGCTCGGCCGAGCGGCGCAAGTCGCGCAGCGTGGCCGTCTGCCGCATCTGTCGCCGTCCCCTCGCGACGGCCTCCGAGCGCAACCGCGGCTACTGCGCCGACTGCCCGATTCCGTACGACCCCGAGCTCTTCGAGGCTCTCAAGGTCTGGCGGCGCAGGAGGAGCGAGGACGACAGCGTTCCCGCCTACGTCGTCTTCAGTGATGCCACGCTGGAGGCGATCGCCGAGATCAAGCCGAGCACGTCCCAAGCGCTCCTGGCTGTCAAAGGAGTGGGTCCCGGCAAACTCGAAAGGTACGGTTCCGACGTTCTTCAGGTGCTTTCAGAAAACGCGCCGAAATAAATCATTTGCGGCTTCTCCATGAACCGTCATACCGTGTGCAAGAACTTTCGCCGGCTTTCCCCGGCCCGCATCAACGACAGGAAGAGGTGACCCCCGTGCTGACGATCATGACCGACAACGCCGCGTACGGCTGGCGTCACGCTGCCCTCTTCACGTCCGAGATGGCTGCTTTCGCGGCATTCACCGACGGCAAGAAGCGCACGGCCCCGGCAACGGCGCGTCACGGCGCCGCCCGCGCCTGGAATGGACCGATCACCTGAGATTGACTCAACAGATCGGCGAATTTCAGGCCGCGGAACCCGACAGGGTCCGCGGCCTTCGTGTTTTTCAGACCACAGCATTCAATCCACATCACCAGGAGGCGACGATGACCACCAGTGTTCTCGAGCTCACCGGCCCCGAGATGCCGGTACTCGACGCGACCGCGGCGCTGCCGTGTCACCGCGAGGACCCTGAGCTGTTCTTCGCCGAGACACCCAGCGAGATCAATGTCGCCAAGGCCCTCTGCACGACCTGTCCGGTCGTCGCCGAATGCCTCGCCGGCGCCCTCGAGCGGCGTGAGCCGTGGGGCGTCTGGGGCGGCCAGCTGTTCCAGCAGGGCGTCGTCATCGCGCAGAAGCGTCCGCGAGGACGCCCGCGCAAGAACCCGGTCGCTGCTTAGCGGGATCGGAGAAGACTTGAATGGAGAAGACCATGAGCACCCTCCTCACCGAGGAGCTGGCGCGCGAGTTGGCTCGCGCGTTGGCAGAGCAGGCCGAGCAGGAGCGGCGGATACGCCAGCTGCTCAGTGCCAAGCGACTGGCACGCAAGGCCGAGCGCAGCGCCGCTCGGGCACGCGTCTCGCTCGCTCGGGCGATCTAGCCCGCCTCGAGGCGCCGGCACCAGGATCCGACCAGATCCGGTGTCGGCGCCTTGTCGTTCGCGGGGTCATTGCCGAGCGAAGCCCGGCACCGCCTCCTCGAGCAGCGACCGGAAGGGCAGCTCAGCCTCGAGCTGACTGAGCACCGCGATGGCGCCGGTCCAGGTGCGATGGATCAGCAGGTACTCCGGCGGCAGGTTGAGCCGGAGCATCGTCGACTGGGCATCGCCACCGGGGTCGCTCACGCGACGGAACTGGCGACGCATCCACCGGCGCGAGAACGCGAAGGAGTCGGCCTGTGCCGGTTCGATGAACGGCGCCAGGTAGTTCCGCAACTGCTCGGCGTCGACCCGGATGCGTTCGCGGATGAAGCCGGTGGCGACGAGCTCGTCGTGGAGGCGTTCGTAGTCGTCGTCGGCAGCCGCACGCAGCAGCGTCCCGACGACCTCCGGCAGGTGGTTGTTCTGCAGCCGCGCGACGGCTCCGAAGTCGAGGACCCCGAGGGGTCCGGTTCCGTCGCTCAGCAGCCGGAAGTTCCCCGGGTGGGGATCCGCGTGCAGCAGACCGGTCCGGGACGGTGCGCCGAACAGGAAGCGGGCATAGAGCAGCCCGTAGTGATCGCGCTCCTGCTGCGTGCCCTCGGCGATGATCCTCGCCAGCGAGGCCGGGCTGTTCATCCATTCGGTCACGAGCACCGAGCCGCCGCGCGCGACGACGTCGGGGATCACGTAGTCCGGGTCGTCGCGATAGGCCTCGGCGAAGCGGCGCTGGGAGGCTGCCTCGCGCTGATAGTCCAGCTCCTCCACCGTGCGCTCACGCAACTCGGAGACGAGCGATCTGACGTCGATGCCCGGAAGTAGTGGCCCGAGCGTCTTGGCCAGGCGTTGCAGCTGCTTGAGATCCGCCTCCATCGCCTCGGC
Organism: Marmoricola sp.; assembly: GCA_051952795.1. Classification (GTDB taxonomy): domain Bacteria; phylum Actinomycetota; class Actinomycetes; order Propionibacteriales; family Nocardioidaceae; genus Marmoricola. Next base: position 1,659 of record JBQCJL010000052.1, on the reverse strand, counting down.
CGCGCCCGGGTACTGCACCTTCACCGCGACGTCGATGGGGGCCGAGTCGGGTTCTTCGCGCCACTGTCCGCGATGGACCTGCCCGATGGACGCCGCCGCACTCGCCATCGGGTCGAAGGTGAGGTGCTGTTGCCAGTCGGGTCCGAGCTGGCGGGTGAGCTGCTCGCGGATGGTGATCGTCGGCATCGGAGGCGCGGAGTCCTGCAGTCGAGTCAGCTGCTCGCGATACGGCTGAGCGACCTCGTCGGGCAGTGCGGCTTCGAAGATGGACAAGGCCTGCCCCATCTTCATGGCGCCGCCCTTGAGCTCGCCGAGGGTGCGGAATACCTGCTCGGCGGTCCGCTGCTGGATCTCCGTCATCACGGCCTCCGGCGCGGCGCCGCCCAGGCGCTTGCCGAAGCCGATCGCCGAGCGGCCGGCATACCCGAGCGGCAACGCGGCGATGCGTGCGGTCCGGGCGGCGGCCTTGCGCGGAAGGTCGTTCACGTGACGCAGTGTCTCACTAAGCGCCAAGCGCGGGCGGGTACCAGCGACACCCGCACTGGGGGTGCGGCTGCCACGCGACCGCGGAGATCGGCTCGGCCAAGCCGCCCAGGACGACCGTCGAGGACCAGGTGCTGGGAATGCCGCCGGTGCTGTACGTGCGGAGGTCGCGGGCGGCCCATGCCAGCGCGAGCGCGGTGTTGCCGGGGTCCGGAGTGTCGAGGCAGCCGTCGGCGCGCGGAAGGGCGCCGGCGCTGATGTACCGCTCGAGTGCGATCGGATAGCCGGGGTCCTCGTCGCCGTGGTGGGCTTCCAGGCACCGCACGCATGCCGTGGACCCCGGAGACACGAACGGGCCAAGCAGCACGACGCCGTCGAGTGCCCGCACGATCACGTGGGGGACGTCGGCGCGGATCAGGGCATCGACGACGCCACGATCCACCTCGCCGACGCTGAGCACCAGCGCGAGGCGGGCGCGTGGTCGGGGGATGAGGTCGGCCGACGCGAGGACGGGATCCGGGTCGGTTCCCAGGGACCCGACCACGCGAACGGGGAAGGGTCCGGGAGTGCTGCCGGTCGTGAACAAGCCCGAGCCATCCAGCGCCGCAAGCAGCTCCGGGCTCCTGGTGTCGCGCTTTCCGTGCGCGATCGCCTCGAGTGCCGCACGCAGGGTGCCGGTGCCACGGACGCGCACGGCGGTCTCCGGACGGATCCCGACCTGCAGGCTGCCGTCGTCGCGCTCCACGATGCGCGCGGCGGCGGCGAGCTGAGGGGCGGGAGCCGAGGTGGGGGCGGTCGTGGGCACTCGCTCGACGTTAGCGGCTCGAGGTCGCCGGCCGACCGTTATCCACAGCGCTCAGCGATGCCAGCGGTTATGCACAGAAAACGCCAGCGGCGACGTGATCCGAGGATCCCGCCGCCGCTGGAGAGGTACTGATGCGGTGAAGAGCAATCAGGCCTTACCGAGGATTCGGTTGAGGTTCGTTCCGCACACGGGGCAGACGGCCTTGGCCATCTTGGTGCCCTTGTCGTTCACGCGGACCTCGCCGGACGCCTCGCGCTTCTCCTTGCACTTAACGCAGTAGAACTCACCGCTCCAGGTCTCCGCCATGACGGCCTCCCTATTCATTCGATCGTGGGTGGTCGGCGGCGGGGATGCCGGGTGGAAACCCGCCG
>JBQCJL010000051.1:0-2159 GCA_051952795.1 Marmoricola sp. | reverse complement strand
TGATGCTCGGCAGGTTGTTCTCCTGCGCGATCTGGGCCGCCCGATAGTTCTTCTTCAGCGACGACGGATTCAGCGCGCCGCCCTTCACGGTCGGGTCGCTGGCGATGATCATGCATTCGACGCCGCTCACCACGCCGATGCCGGCCACCACACTGGCGCCGACGTTGTAGTCGGAGCCCCAGCCGGCCAGCGGCATCAGCTCGAGGAACGAGGCGCCCTCGTCGATCAGCAGCTCGATGCGCTCGTGCGCGGTGAGCTTGCCGCGCTTGTGGTGACGCTCGACGTACTTCTCGCCACCGCCGGCGACGGCCTTGGCCTGCTCGGCGTGGAGGTCGTCGATCTTGGCGAGCATCGCATCGCGTCGGGAGGTTTCGTGACGCCCTTCGGGCTCCTCGACCTCCGCCAGGGTTTCAGTCATGTTCGACCACTGCCTTCATCCGTTCCAACGTGGTGCGCATCCCGCGCTCGTTCGTCTTGCCGCGCGCCCAGCCGAGCAGCGCCCAGTAGGCCCTCATCGCCAGCTTGGGCTCGAGCCGGTAGTACTCGGTGACCTCGGTGCCGCCGTCGCGCTCGACCAGGCGGTAGCCCCAGTTGTTCATCGGTCCGGCGGCCACGACGGCGAACTCGAACCGCCGATGCGGCTCACAGACGGTCACCCGGCAGGGCGCCCAGTAGATCGGTCCGATCCCGTTGCGCTTCACGTGGCCGCGGAACCGTGCGCCCACCTCGGGACCGGTGGCGCCGTGTGTCCATTCGGCCTCGAAGGTCTCGGGGCTGAACTCGCCGATGCGGGTGACGTCGCTGACCAACGCCCAGACCTTCTCGACGGGTGCGGCCATGAAGACGGTGACCTCTCCGGACAGGCTCATGACGCGTATCCCAACAGCTTCGCGGCGAGGTCGGTGAGCACCTCGGTCGATCCCCCGCCGATCGGCAGCAGCCGCACATCGCGGTAGTGCCGTTCGACCTCGCTCTCCCGCATGTAGCCCATGCCGCCGTACAGCTGCACCGCCTGATCCGCCACCCAGACAGCGGTGTCGACCGCCGTCTGCTTGGCCATGCACGCCTCGGCGATCACGTTCTCGCCGGCGTCGTAGCGACGGGCCACCTCGAGGGTGTAGCTGCGGGCGACCGCGACCTGCCGGTGCATCTCCACGAGCTTGGCGCGGACCACCTGGTTGGCGCACAACGGCTTGCCGAACGTGGTGCGGTCCTTGGTGTATTGCGCAGCCAGGTTGAGGCAGCGCAGCGCGTGCCCGTACCCGAGCAGAGCCAGCCAGATCCGCTCGGAGACGAAGTTCTGCGCGATGTAGTAGAAGCCGTGGTTCTCCTCGCCCACCAGGTTGCTCGCCGGGACGCGGACGTTGTCGTAGGTCAGCTCGCCGGTGTCCGAGGCGAGCCAGCCCATCTTGTCGAGCTTGCGGGACACGGTGAATCCGGGCGTGCCCTTGGGGACCACGATCATCGAGATGCCGTGAGCTCCGCTGTCCGAGGTGCGCACGGCGGTGGTCACGAAGTCGACGCGCACCGACGAGGTGATGAAGGTCTTGGCGCCGTTGATGACGTAGTGATCGCCATCGCGCACGGCACGGGTGGTCAGTCCGGCCACGTCGGAGCCGGCACCGGGCTCGGTGATGCCGAGCGACCCGATCATGTCGCCCGCGAGCACCGGGCGCACGTAGGTATCGATGAGCTCCTTCGACCCGTTCTGGATGATGTGTGGGATCGCGATGCCGTGCGTGAAGGCCGACGCCATCAGGCCGCCCGACCAGCCGGCCTCCATGAAGCCCTCCTGCATCGCGACGGCGTCGAGGAGGGAGCCGCCATCGCCACCGACCTCCTCGGGAACCCCGACGCCGATGAGGCCCGCAGCCGCGAGCTTCTTCTGGAACTCCCGCGGGATCTCGCCGGCGCGCTCCCAGTCCTCGAGGTACGGCGTCACCTCACGCTTGGTGAACTCGACCGCCGACTGCTTGAGGGCGATCTGCTCCTCGCTCCAGCCGCTGTTGAACGTGGTCACAGGAGGTCCTCCGGGATCTCTAGGGAACGCGAGCGAATCCACTCGCCCAGGCCTTTGGCTTGCGGGTCGAAGCGCGAGCTGGCCGCGACGCCAGCACCGAGGAGCCCACGGATCAGGACGTTCACGCCGCCCAGATTCG
>JBQCJL010000050.1:0-3444 GCA_051952795.1 Marmoricola sp. | reverse complement strand
CTCACCCGTTCTGTTCGGGGCGTTTCAGCGCGGCGACTTCTTCGAGCCGTCGGCCCCGCGTTGGAACGAGCTCGCCCGGGTCTCGCGGTCGGCGATCGTGTTCGCCGACCACTGGGGCGGCTCCGCGAGTGACGCCGAGGGGCCGATCCGCGCCGAGCTCGATCCGAACGCTCCGCTTCGCCGCGAGTGGGCGGTGATCTGCGATGCCTACGACGCGACCGCCTGCCTGTCCGCATGGGAGCTTCCCGGACAGGCTTCGACACCGGATCGCCAGCGTGTCTTCGAGGCCATCTGGACCGTCGACCCCGTCGCGGTCCGCGACGCGGCTCGCGTTGCCGCCAACGTAGCGGCGTCCGCCGGCGTGCTCTCCGCTCAGCCCCTGCTCTACGAGCTCGCCGACGCACCTGCGCCGAGGGCCACGTCACCCAGCGGTGTGACCGCCCTGCTCAATCGCGTCGTCGCCTATGTGGACAAGCTGGCGTAGCTCGAAGACCTTGATCTCGCGCGCGGTCCGCTGCTCGTAGCGGGTGAAGTTCGGCCAGACCGCGACCATGGCCTGCCAAGCCGCAGCGCGCTCCTCGCCGAACAATCCACGCGCCGTGAGGGTCGATGTGCGTCCCCGGAACCGCACGGTCACCTCGGGATTCGCCTCCAGGTTCTTCACCCAGAGCGGCTCCGCGGGGCCACCGAAGTAGGACCCGGCGATCAGGATCCGGTCCCCGTCCGGAACGCACAGCAACGGCGTGCTGCGGGGGAGTCCGCTCTTGCGACCCGTGGTCGTCAGCATCAGATTGGGCAGACCCGCGATGTCCAGGATCGTCAAGCGCCCGCGCGTCACACGCTGGAGGAGCTTGTCGGTCCAGACGATCTGGGGCAGCAGTCGAGGCATCCACGGCACGGCGCCGATTCGCACCGCCAGGGGCAGGAGGAGGCCGGGCCGCTGGGGCGGGAAGGGGGGCGCGTCGCTCATAGTCGAACAGGATATCTCAACGCGATGTTCAGGTATAAGGTGTCTGCGCCAAGCGTCGAGCAGGGCGCTGACCAGCCCTGTTGGACAACGGTGCCGCAGCCGCGTACAAAGGAATGGAACGACATGTCGTTGACACGCCTTCTTTCGCGGTTCTAGATACTGCGCGGGCCACACGAATCCACCGTGTGTTGCAAGGTGTAAGGCGTCTCCCAGAAGTGGCCGTCAAACAGCCGCGGTCACCTAAGCCCGACGAGCACACGATCTGTGGTGCGGGCATCCCAGTGTCAAGGACACTTCCCATGCAACTCACTCTTACTTGTATCCATCCGCCCCATGCCCTCGGTCCGGTGAAGATCCACCTGGTCGGCTCTATCGATCTGGCCAGCAGCGATCAGCTGATCGTGACGGCGAGGGACATGCTGGCAAAGCATCAGCATCTGATCATCGATGCGAGCCGCGTCGACTTCATCGACTGCGTCGGTGTCGAGGCCTTCGCCGAGATCTCGCGGGCCGCTGCCCGCCAGGGCTGCGCGTTCACCCTGGGACCCCGGTCCTACGCACTCCAGCACGTGCTGGACGTTCTCGGCATCGGCGATGCCTGGACGCTGCCTCCGGCGGTGCGCACCTAGTTCACCCCCAAGCCAAGAAACTGGGCCTATCTCCTCACTGTCGAAGAGATAGGCCCAGCTGCTTTCGCGAGGGGATCAGGTCCCCGGCACCTGCTGCTTGACGGCCTCGGTGGCCGACTGCGCCTCGTCCTTCACGGTGGCGACGCTCTCCTGAGCGCTCGCCTTCACCTCGTCGACCGCCTCGCTCGCGGACGACTTGAGGTGCTCGCCCACCTCACGGCCGGCAGCCTTCGCCTCGTCCACGATCGGCGAGTCCTTGACGGCGTCCGTCAGGCGCTGAGCCGCAGCCTCCTCCGCGGACGATGCCGGGATGAGGGCGGCGATCACCATGCCGGCGCTGAAGGCGGCGAGTCCGGCGGCGAGCGGCGCGCCCTGCGTCTGCTGCGTCGCCTTGTCGATCGCCTGTTGGCCGGCGCGTACCGCGGCCTGGCCGGCTTGCGCTGCCGAGTCGGTGGCGTCCGACGCGGCGCCGCGTACATTCTGCGTCGCGTCCTGGGCGGCCGCACCGGCCTGGTGGGCGGTTCCCATCACGGAGTCGCGCACCGAGGAGAGCCTGCCGGACACCGCGCGCTTGCGCCGCTCGACGATCCGGCCGGGGCTGACCTTGTCGTAGAGCGCATCGACGTCGCGCGACAGGTCCGCCCTGGTCCGCTCGACCTTGCTGATCATCGGTTCTTCAACTGCCTGGCCCATTCGGCATCCTCCTTGAGTGTCTTCTGCGTGGTCTCCAGCGTCGGGTTCATCGCCTTCAGCTCCCTGCGACCCGACGTCGCCATGACGCCTGCCGCGACCGCCCATACCGCCGTGACGATCAGGGCGGCCCAGGTGATCGGGAGCCAGATGTCCAGGAGGAACATCAGCGTCAGCGACCCGAAGATCAGGGTGAGATGGGCTGCGACGCCAGCTCCTCCGAGCAGACCCGCGCCCTTCCCGGCCTTCATCGCCTCGGCCTTGGCCTCCGCCTTGGCGATCTCGATCTCTTCCTTGACGAGGCGGGTGAGGTCATTGGCGACATCGCCCACCAACTCGCCGAGCGACCGCCCGTCCGCGCGCTGATCGGTTCCGGCAGGACCGGTCACGCCCGTATCGGACGGGTAGGGCGGGGCAGACGCATGCTGGCCGCTCATCGAGCGGCTCCCGGCTCGGCCGTGCCCTCCTGCTGCGCGGGGGGTATCGAATAGCCGACCGGCGGCGGCGGGACCTCGGTCCGGTGGGCAGCCACCGACTCCGTGCTGGTGGTGGATCCGCCGCCGGTGGACGAGTTCGCCTTCGCGTCCTTCGCGCCTCGCGCGAGGCGTCCCGCGACCACGCCGGCGGCCAACGACCCCAGGAGGAACGTGCCGGGTCGCTGGCGTGCGAACCCTCGCGCCTGATCCAGGACCTCGCTGGGCTCGCGGTTGTTGAGCTGGTCGCTCAGCGATCGCACCTTCTGGCTGATCTCCGTCACGACGTCGCGCGCGACGCCTGCACCGGCGCCCTCTCCGGAGGCCATCCGCTCCAAGTCCGTAGCGAATCCCTGGAGGGTGCCGACCAGGCTCTGCAACTGGGTGCGGGACTGGTCCTCCACCTGCTGACGTGCGTCATCGAGCAGGCTTCGCACCTGCTGCTCGGCGTCCTCGGCGACCGACTTGGCCTCGTTCTTGGCCGCCTCGGCGACGCCCCTGCCCTCGTCGGCAGCGGTCGATGCGGCTCGTGCCGCTTGGTCCTTGACTGCGCTGGCCTCGTCCATCACATCGGTGGATGAGGCTGTCTGTGTTCCGTACTCGTAGGTCGTCATCGATCGTCCTTTCAGTCAGGGGGATCGAGTACCCGGGGGTCATGCCGCCAAACGGGAGCCGGCATGAG
>JBQCJL010000049.1:0-7935 GCA_051952795.1 Marmoricola sp. | reverse complement strand
CTCGTCGACGATCCGCACGATGGTGTTCGGCGGAGGCGAGCCGGCCGTTCCGGGAGCGGCGCGCATGTCGGCCGGGCTCGCGATCGTCGCCCACGCGACCTCGGTCGAGCCGTAGGGGTTGTAGAGGTTGTCGCCGAAGGTGTCCATCCACTCGGTGGCCAGATCACCCGGCAGCGCGGAACCCGAGGACGCGACCACGTGGAGCGACGAGTAGTCGCCGGCGCGCTTGTCGCGCGGGAGCTGCAGCATCCGCTGCAGCATCACCGGGATGACGACGAGGCCGTCGCAGCGGTACTCCTCGATCACCCGCAGGCACTCCTCCGGGTCGAACTTGCGGCGCAGCACCACGGTGCTGCCCAGCAGCATGGCCAGGTTCAGGTGCGCCCATCCCCAGGTGTGGAAGACCGGAGCGGCGATATGGGTGGTGCCGCCCGACTTGAAGGCGAGACCGGACAGGAGGGCCACCGCGGCATCGAGACCCGCCTCGGAGCGCGGCGCTCCCTTGGGCGTTCCCGTCGTGCCCGAGGTCAGGATGACCGGGCGGGCAAGGCGTGAGGGCGGCTTCAGCCGATCCGTCGAGCCCTGCGCGATCAGCTGCTCGACGTTGACCCGCTCGGTGCTGCCGTTCGGCGCGTCGGTCCAAGCGATCACACGCTCGAGCTCGATGCCGGAGCGGTCGATGAGGTCCTCGAACTCCTCGTCGTAGACGATGGCGGTCGGCTTCTCGCGGGCGCAGACCTCAGCCAGCTGGGGCGCCGCGAACGACGTGTTCAGGTACAGGATGTCGGCACCCAGGCGCGAGACCGCGGTGGAGACCTCGAGGAAGTAGCGGTGATTGCGACACAGCACCGCGACGCTGCCGCCCTCGGTCACCCCGAGGTCGCGAAGCGCGTGAGCGAGACGGCTCGAACGAGCGTCGATCTCTCCCCAGGTCAGCGATCCGAGCTCGTCGATGATCCCGACGCCGTGCGGGGAGCGGATTCCGAGCGCGGCGATGCCACCCGCGAAGCCGAGCCCCCAATCGAGCAGGGCCTTCCCCATCTTGGCCAGCGTGATCGGGCTGTACAGCCGGATCACGCCCGCACCCGACATGGTGCGGAGCATGATCGCGTGACGCCGACTCTGTTGGACGACTGCGCGCGCCGCGCGCTGCGCGAGGTCCTGCGTCACGATCAACGTCCCTTCGGTGCGATGAGGCGGGTCGCGGTCCACCCGGGGCTGGCGCTGAAGCTGGTGGTGACCGAGAGGCCTGCGATGGGCGCCGCCTCGGTGACCTCGGCTGGGTCGACGGCGCCGGGCCTGCCCACCTTCGGGGTCAGCAGCCAGATGGCGCCCCCGCGGACCAGATCCGTCAGCGCATCGACCAGAGCGTCGACCAGGTCGCCGTCCTCGGCCCGCCACCACAGCACGACCGCGTCGACCACGTCACCGAAGTCCCCGTCGACCAGATCCGCGTCGACGCTGTCCTCCAACTGGATCCGAAGATCGTCGTCGACGTCGTCGTCCCAGCCGAATTCCTGAACCGTCATTCCGGTTCGAAGGCCCATTCGCTCGGCAACCGAAACCCCCGCGCCGCCCGACGTGGCGTTCAACCCAGTCTCCTCATTCGCTCCGTTGGATCTGCGCACGCTCCCAGCGCCCGCATCGTGGGTGCAAGTTCACCGAAGTTAGGTGGTGAGCGCAACCCTCGCTCGCGCCATTCACGTACTCGTCAGTAGATTTTCTGTCTCTTCCCAACGTGCGACGATGCTAAGCGTGAGCACACCCACTCCCGAACGCCCCACCGTGATCCATGAGGGACTGCCGACCCAGCTCCCGGACATCGACCCCGACGAGACGAACGACTGGATCAGCTCGTTCGACGCCCTCGTCGACGAGCGAGGTCGCGAGCGCGCCCGCTACGTGATGCTGCGCTTGCTGGAACGCGCACGTCAGCACGCTGTCGGTGTTCCGGCGCTGCGCAGCACCGACTACATCAACACCATCCCGCCCGAGCGCGAGCCCTGGTTCCCCGGCGATGAGGAGGTCGAGCGGCGGATCCGCTCCTTCATCCGCTGGAACGCGGCGGTGATGGTGTCCGATGCCAACCGCAAGGGGCTCGAGGTCGGCGGCCACATCGCCACCTACCAGTCGAGCGCCAGCCTCTACGAGGTCGGCTTCAACCACTTCTTCCGCGGCCGCGACGCCGCGCCGGAGATCGGGGCGGGCGGCGGCGACCAGATCTTCATCCAGGGCCACGCCTCCCCCGGCATCTACGCGCGTGCCTACCTGGAGGGCCGCCTGATCGAGCAGCAGCTCTACTACTTCCGGCAGGAGGTCCAGCACGGAGCCCATGCCGGCCTCTCCTCCTACCCCCATCCGCGGCTCATGCCGGACTTCTGGGAGTTCCCCACGGTCTCGATGGGCCTCACCGCGATCAACTCGATCTATCAGGCCCGCTTCAATCGCTACCTGACCAACCGTGGCATCCGCGACACGCGCGACCAGCGGGTGTGGGCCTTCCTCGGCGACGGCGAGATGGGCGAGCCCGAGTCCCTGGGAGCGATCCGCGTCGCCGCGCGGGAGGAGCTCGACAACCTCGTCTGGGTGGTCAACTGCAACCTGCAGCAGCTCGACGGCCCGGTGAACGGCAACGGCAAGATCATCCAGGAGCTGGAGGCGAACTTCCGCGGTGCCGGCTGGAACGTCATCAAGGTCATCTGGGGGCGCGAGTGGGACGAGCTGCTCGCCCGCGACGTCGACGGCGTCCTCGTCAACAAGATGAACACCACGCCGGACGGCGCCTTCCAGACCTTCTCGGTCGAGGACGGCGCCTACAACCGTGAGCACTTCTTCGGGCCCGACCCGCGGTTGCGCGCGATGGTCGAGCACATGTCGGACCGCCAGATCGAGAAGCTGCCGCGCGGTGGGCACGACTACCGCAAGGTGTACGCGGCATTCCATTCGGCCACCAAGCACGTCGGCCAGCCGACGGTGATCCTGGCGCACACCGTCAAGGGATGGACGATCGACGCCCTCCAGGGCAAGAACGCCACGCACCAGATGAAGAAGCTCAAGCTCGAGGACCTGCTGAAGTTCCGCGATCGGCTGTACCTGCCGATGAGTGACAAGGAGATCCGCGACGCGTACGAGGCCTCCGGCACGGCGCCGTTCTTCCACCCCGGCGAGAAGTCGCCCGACATCGAGTACATGCTCGAGCGTCGGCGCCAGCTCGGCGGCCCGACGCCCCATCGCGCCGTGCACGCCCCGGCCCTGAAGCTGCCGGGCGATCCCGTCTACAGCGAGCTCAAGCAGGGGTCGGGCGCCAACAAGATCGCGACCACGATGGCGCTGGTCCGCCTCCTCCGCGAGTGGATCAAGGATCCGGAGATCGGCAAGCGCATCGTGCCGATCGCTCCGGACGAGTACCGGACCTTCGGCATGGACTCGATGTTCCCCTCCGCCAAGGTCTACGACCCGGCCGGCCAGACCTACGACTCCGTCGACCGGAACCTGCTGCTGGCCTACAAGACCTCGCCGGCGGGCCAGATGCTCCACGAGGGCATCTCGGAGGCGGGCGCGATGGCTTCGGCAACGGCGGCCGGATCGTCCTACTCGACGCATGGCGAGCCGATGATCCCCTTCTACATCTTCTATTCGATGTTCGGCTTCCAGCGCACCGGCGACTCGATCTGGGCGATGGCCGATCAGCTCGCCCGCGGCTTCCTCATCGGGGCGACGGCCGGCCGCACGACGCTCACCGGCGAGGGTCTCCAGCACGCCGATGGCCACTCCCCTCTGCTGGCGGCCACGAACCCGGCCGTCGTGCACTACGACCCCGCTCATGCCTACGAGATCGCGCACATCATGCAGGACGGGCTGCGCCGGATGTACGGCGAGAGCAGTGAGGACGTCATCTACTACGTGACGGTCTACAACGAGCCGGTAACCCAGCCTCAGGAGCCCGACAACGTCGACGTCGAGGGCATCCTCAAGGGCATCTACCGCTTCTCCACCAGCGAGACGTCGGGCCCGCGCGTCCAGCTGTTGGCCTCCGGCGTCGGCTTCCCCTGGGTCCTCGAGGCGCAGCGCCTGCTCGCCGAGGACTGGGGCGTGGCGGCCGACCTGTGGTCGGTCACGTCGTGGAACGAGCTCGCGCGCGACGCGATCTCCTCCGAGCACGACGCACTGCTCAACCCGGGCGGGGAGGTGCGCACACCCTTCGTCACCGAGAAGCTGAATGGTGCGGAGGGTCCGTTCGTCGCGGTGAGCGACTACATGCGCGCCGTCCCGTTGCAGATCGCACGCTGGGTGCCGGGCGACTTCCACGTGCTCGGCACTGACGGCTTCGGCTTCGCCGACACCCGGCCGGCAGCCCGGCGCTACTTCAACGTCGACGCCGAGAGCGTCGCCGTGCAGGCCCTGGCCGCTCTCGCGGCACGCGGTGAGGTCTCAGCCGATGTCGTGCGGCAAGCGTTCGACAAGTACCGCATCGACGACCCGACCGCGACCACCGGTGCGGTCCAGGAGGGCGGCGCGGCCTAACCCCCGCCCGCCCCCCTCGCCGACCTTGCACCTATTGACGTCGACCTTGCACTCAATGACGTCGAGCTTGCGCTTAATGATGTCGACCTTGCGCTTTCCGCGATCGAGTTGACCCGGGACTGTCATTTGGCGCGATCTCGGCGTCAATAAGTGCAAGGTCGACCGCAGAAAGAGCAAGCTCGGCGTCAATAGGTGCAAGCTCGGCGGGTGGCGGGTCAGCGGCTAGCTGGGCGCTCGGTGCTAGCGGGCTTCGGCGAGGTGCCGGACCAGGGCCTCGGTGGCGAGGTCGGGTCGGGGGCCGGCGCCGTTGCGCAGCAGCGCGCGCCAGCGGCCGCGGTGGTAGCTGGCCGGGTTGGTGTTGCGGATGAACGAGTGCAACACCTTGACGAAGCGGTCGGGCTGGTCCTTGTGCGGGAAGTGCCCCGAGTCCTCGAACAGCTCGACGACCGCGCCGGGGGCGATCGCCTCGAGGGCGTGCGTGTGGGTCACGGGCAGCACGAGGTCCTGCGTACCCCAGATCACCAGGATCGGCATCGCCTGGGTGAGGTAGGCACGGTCCCGCATCGTGACGACCTGACCGCGCAGATCGATCACGCCAGTGACGAGTCGGCGCAGCGCGAAGCGAGCACGCGGGTCGCTCAAGGCCTCGTAGATCTCGGCGACCTCGGCCAGGTCGCGCGTCGCCGCATGCTTCGGGTTGTGCAGTGCGCGGAGGGCGGCCTTGCCAACGTGGCGGATGCCCGGCAGCGTGGCCACGCCCAGCGCGAGCTCCCAGCCAGGAAGCGTGATCATGCGGATGAGGTGGGTGACCTCGCGCCCGAGGCCACCGGAGGAGACGAGCACCAACCGCTCGGTCCGCTCGGGGAACTGGTAGGCGAACTGCATCGCCACGCCACCGCCGAAGCTGTGCCCGACGACCGTCACCTTGTCGATGTTCAGCACGGTCATGAGATCGCGCATGCCGTTGGCGTACCCGGCCACCGAGTAGTCCGCGCGCGGCTTGGCGCTCTCGCCATGGCCCAGTAGGTCAGGCGCGATGACGGTGTAGTGCTTGGCAAGCTGTCGGATGACCGGCAGCCACGTGGTGTGGTTGCACGCGAGACCGTGGAGGAGCAGAAGCGCCGGACCGGAGCCGACCTTCACATAGGCACGATCGTGCCCATGGATGTTGACGCGCTCGACGGTCACGTCGACGGGATTCACCACGGCTTAGCTCCTCGCTGTTAACCCGTTGGTTCCCGGATTCAACCAGAATCATGTTTCAGTCAGGGGCTAAAGCGAGGATAACTCCGATCACACTCAGTGATCTGGAGCACATGCAGGATTCACACCACCTGGTGGAGCCAGCGCACGGGAGCTCCGTCGCCCGCGTAGCGGAATGCCTCGAGCTCGTCATCCCAGGGCTTGCCGAGCAGCTTGTCGAGCTCGACCGGCAGCGCGACCTCCCCCAACGCCGCCTTCACCACCGCGGCCTTGATGCGGTCCTCGGGAATCATGATGTCGCCGTGCAGGCCCGTGACGGCGTGGAAGACGCCGAGGTCGGGCGTGTAGGAGTAGCGCGCGCCCTCGGTGGACGGCGTCGGGTCCTCGGTGACCTCGAAGCGCACGTGCTCCCACCCCCGCAGCGCAGAGGTGATCGCGGCTGCGGTGCCAGGGTCGCCCGCCCAGGAGTACTCGGCCCGATAGGTCGCGTGCTGTGCCTCTTGGGGGGTCCACTCCAGGCTGACGGACATGTTGAGCACGCCGGCCACGGCCCACTCGATGTGCGGGCACAGCGCAGCAGGCGCCGAGTGGACGTAGAAAACGCCACGCGTCGCCTGTGTCGTGCCAAGGACACTCTGCGTCATGTCGAACCTCCTGAGGCTTCGGCGCGAGTTACGCCTTCCCCAGCGATCTCGCCCAGTCACTCAGGTGCATCAACGTGACGGATGTGAACTTATGTGCACATTGTGGACTACAGCGGGCTACTGCGCCAGCCCCGCAGGCGGATTTCCCGACTGAAGAAGCGTCGTGAGCACCTCGGCTGCGATCCCCAGTCCCCCGAGGTGCGCCTGCCCGGGCACCGTGGTGAACACCGCCTCCGGCAGCCGCGCCGCCAGATGTTCCCCGTGCGCGTGCGGGATGATGTGGTCCGCATCGCCGTGCCACCAGTACACGGGCACGGTGACGTCCCGAGCGGTGAAGCCCCAGTCCCTTGCGAACAGCACGACATCGGCCATGGGCGCGCTGACCTGGTACCGCGCGCCGTTGAGAAGGTCGTCGAGGAACATGTTCCGGAAGTCGGCCTCGCGCAGCAGCGTCTTGTCCCCGACGGGCTGAACCGCCGCATACCCGCCGATGGCGGCCCCGGCCAGCGGCCGGATCACACGGATCGCCCGGGACATCGCGAAGCCCAGGGGCCGGCGCACCGTCTTGAGGATCGGCGCGGCGTAGGGCGCGATGTTGATGATGCCGCCCTTGATCGCATCCGGGCCGACCAGCGGCGCCACTCCCCCGAGGACACCGAGCGCCTTGACGCGGTCCGGCAGAGCGGCGCCGGCCGCGAGCGTGTAGGGCCCGCCCCCGGACAGCCCGATGACGCGGAAGGTCTCCATGCCCAGGGTGTCGGCCACGATTTCGAGGTCCCGGGTCCAATCGAGGATGTTCGGGTAGAGATGCGGCGTCGAGGAGCCGATCCCCGGCCGGTCGATGCCGATGATGCGCAGGCCCTTCTCCTCCGCGAAGACGCGGGCGTCGAAGGGCACCTGCCGACGCGCCCCCGGCGTCCCATGCATCCAGACGAAGGCCTCGCCCCCGGCGGCGCCGAACTCCGCGTACGAGAGCCGGCGGCCATCGCGAACCGCGACCGTGCCTTCGACACGGGGCCGCACGACGCCGGCGAGGCCGCCGTTGGGAGTGTGCATCATGGCGGACATGCTTCCACAGAGCAGAACACGTTCCACCCTGGTGCGCTCGGGAGCGGCGCCCGACTGGGCCGACACGGCAAGATGATGCTCGTGGACTGGCTGCTGCTCGGGATCTGCGTGGTGTTGATCGCACTGTGCGGGCTGTTCGGGGCGGCGGAGTACTCGCTCGTGGCGGTGGACCGCGCTCAGATCGCTGCGGCAGCCCGAGCGGGCGACAAGCAGGCGCGCGGCGTCAATGCCGCGCTCAGCCGACTGTCCACCCAGCTCTCGGGCGCCCAGGTGGGCATCACCATCACCAATCTGGCCATCGGCTTCCTCGCCGAGCCCTCGATCTCGCATCTGCTGCGCGGCCCCCTGCGGTCGATCGGCGTGGGCGCATCGGCGACCGAAGGCATCTCGGTCGCCCTCGGCATGATCATCGCGACGATCGGCACGATGCTGTTCGGCGAGCTGGTGCCCAAGAAGATCGCGATCGCGCGGCCCGACGGCACCGCCCGCCGCACCC
>JBQCJL010000048.1:0-4379 GCA_051952795.1 Marmoricola sp. | reverse complement strand
AGTTCCATGAGGTGTTCGCCACCACCCCCGACGACGAGCTCTGGCTCGATCCCGAGGACCGGGTCCGGATCTGGTGAGGGCGCACCGGCGCTGGGGGGTCGCGGCTGTCGTCGCGACACTCGGCGTCGGTGGCATGGTCGCCGGCTGTGCCGACGGCCCTTCCGCTGCGTGTTCGTCCGCCGCGGTCGGGGCCGGTCAGGTACCGCCGGTCTTCGCGGCAACCGATGCGCCCGTCGTTCGCAACGACGCACACCTGGCGCGACTGGTCGCGGAGGTCCGGGCCAGTCACCTCGGACGTGTCCTCGGCGCGGTCGGCTACGACCAGCGGCAGTGGCTGCGATCCGCTGCCGTGTCCGGAGGCTTCGCCACCTGGACGGCCGACAACGCGGTGATCGGATTTCGCGACACCGATGGCCGGGTGCGCTGGGGGCTTCGGCAATCCCGCGATCCCCAAGCCTGGGCGACGACGGACGATCGCGTCCTCGATCTCGACCTGCGTCCCGGTCGTTCGGCGCGCATCGCGAGCTATAACGCCCGGACGGGCGCGATGGCCTGGTGCGCGGACGTCGGGACCGCGACCCACTACGGCGATCCGCTGACGGTCGCACCCGGCGCGGGGGGCTCCACCTGGGTGGTGACCGCCGGACCGACGCTCGCGAAGGTGGACGCCAGCGGTCGTGCGACCAAGCCGCAGGCACTCAGCGGAGCCGACCGCGCCGCCTATGTCCGCCAGATCGGCTCGCTGCTGATCGTCGGCGGGCGTGCCAGCCACCTGCTGGCGGCGCCCGATCCGAAGGCCGCGCGGCCGCGCGCCGACCAACCGGCGGTGATCGCCTTCGACGCTCAGTCTCTGCAGCCGCGGTGGCGGTGGGGATCGGGTCTCACCGCCCACGTCGTCGGCGAGACCGGTGGCCTTCTCCTGGTCGAGGTGGCCCGTCCGCAGGGCAGCGACGTCGCCGCGGTCGATCTCACCGGCCATCAGCGATGGGCCACGAAGCTGCCGGGCACCACCACGCCCGACATGATCATCGACAGCCGGACCCACACGCTGGTGGTGCGCACCGCCCGCTCGGTGAGCGGCTACGACGCGATCACCGGAAGGCTCCGCTGGACGCGCACCCTCGGCGCGGTCTTTCCCGACGGATTCGACCTCGCCGCTCAAGCTCGGCTGGGCGACCGCATCCTGCTCGCGACCAAGCAGGCCCTCGTCGCCCTCGATCCCGCCACGGGGCGGACCCGCGACTACCCGCTCCCCACCGACGGCTCAGGCACGTACTGGCCCTACGAGGTCGTGGTCTCGGGCCCGTCCCTGATCCTGGAGACGAACGCCGGAGCCGTGCTCGTCAGTGACCTACCGGGATCGGGCTGATCCCGGTCGCCTCCTGCTTGGTCCGCGGCAGGAAGAGCGCCGGGATGATGCAGCAGGCCACCAGGATGGTCCCGATCAGGAAGACGCCGGCGAAGGCGCCACCCATGTCCGTCAACGACTGGTGGATCTGAGTGGGCGTCGCCGCTGGGCCGGCCTTGGCGACCGCCGCGATGCTCGGATGCGTCTGGAACGCGTTGACCAGGAGCACCGAGAACAGCGCGGTGCCGACCGATGACGCGACCTGCTGGGTGATGTTCATGAGCGTGGAGCCCCGCGCGATGGAGGCATGGTCCAGCTTGGCGAGCGCCGCACTCATGATCGGCATCATCGTCATGCCCATGCCGAGACCCATGACGATCAGACCCGCGAGCATGAACGGATAGCCCGTCGTCGCGCTGGTGGCGGCGAAGAAGCCCATCCCGATCGTGTCCAGGACCAAGCCGGTCAGCACGATCTTGCCCGGACCCATCTTGTCCGCGAGCACGCCACCGAGCGGCATCGTGAGCATGGCGCCGACGCCTTGAGGCGCGAGCCACCACCCGGAATTGACGGGGCTCTGGCCGTGAACGTTCTGGAAGTAGAGGGGGAACAGCAGTCCGGCACCGAAGAAGGCGATGGCGAACAGCATCATCGCGAGCACCGCGATGGTGATCTCCTTGTGCTGGAACAGGCGCAGGTCCAGCAGGGGATGGATGTTGCGCCTACGGAGGGCCCAGGGGATGAAGGCCAGCGTCAGGACGATGCCGATGGCGCCGAAGATGACCACCTGCCCGGTCCACATGGTGCCGTGCTCCTGCTTGGCGGCCGGGATGGACGAGACGCCGTAGAGCAGGGTGGCCAGGCCGGGGGAGAGCAGCAGCATGCCGATGAAGTCGAAGCTCTCCGAGGGCGCGACGCTGTCCTTCTCGAGCACGAACCAGGCGTAGGCGACGGCGATCGCTCCGACCGGGACGTTGATGAGGAAGATCCAGTGCCAGCTCGCGATGTCGATGAGCCAGCCGCCCAGGATGGGACCGAAGATCGGGCCGAGGAGCATGGGGATGCCGAGCACCGCCATCACGCGCCCGATGCGCTCGGGTCCCGCCGCGCGCGTCAGGATCGTCATCCCCAGCGGCATCAGCATGCCGCCGCCGAGACCCTGGAGCACCCGGTAGGTGACCAGCAGTTCCAGGCTGTTGGCCGTCGAGCACAGCGCGGAGCCGAGGGTGAACAGCACGATGGCGAGGATGAAGAGGCGCTTGGTGCCGAAGCGGTCAGCCGCCCACCCGGTCAGCGGAATGACGGTGGCCAACGCGAGCGTGTAGCCCGTCATGGTCCACGCGACCTGTGCCGAGGTGCGGTGGAAGACGTTCTGGAACGTGTTGAGCGCGACGGACACCACGGTGATGTCGAGGATCGACATGATTGCGGCCAGCACGACGACGCCCGCGGTCAGCAGGACGCGCTTGTCGAGCTTGTCCGATGCGGCCGGGATGCTGGCCGGAGGACTGGTGAGTTCGGTGGTCACCTCTCGAGGGTAGGTGGCGGCCTGCGCCGGATGCACCCTGAGCGGACGTGTGATTGGACACGTGTCCAGTGCGGGGGTCCTGCCTCTCACCGCCGTCTGGTGAAGCGGACGTCTCCGTTGGGTAGTTCGTTGACGAGGTAGCGGGTGTCGTGGGCGCGTTGGTGGTGCCAGGGGCAGAGGAGCTTGCCGTGGGTGAGGTCGGTTCTTCCGCCTTGGTGCCAGGGACTTTGGAAGTGGTGGGCTTCGCACCAGGCGGCGGGGATGGTGCAGCCGTCGGCGCGGCACTGGTTGTCGCGGAGCGTCATGGCTCGGCGTTGCGCTGGGGTGAAGAGACGGCGCGCTCGGCCCATGTCGAGGATCTCGGACTTCCCACCGAGGACCGCGGGGATGATCAGGGCGTTGCAGGCCAGGCGGCGGGCTTGGCTGGCGGTGATCCGCAGCTCGCCCTCACTGCTCCCGGTGACGGATGCGGCGGCGAGGTCCTTCTTGAGGTCGGCCAAGGCGATGGTGACCATGACGGTGGTCGCGGTGCCGCCGTGGATCGGGAGTCGGTTGGGGTCGAGGGTCTCGATGAGGGTGTTGAACGCCTCACCCAGGCGCTGGGTATAGGGACGTCGCTCCTCCCACGAAGTCGACAACCCCTCGGCCGAGAGGTGTCTGGGAGCGGTCAATGATTCGAGATGGGTACGCAGCCGGGCAGCGATCGCATCCGTGGTCCGGATCCGAATCTCCGTCACACCCTCGATGCCACCGGGTCGGGCCAGGAACAGAACCGACAGGTGCCGAGCCGCCCGCCGCTCTTCCCGCTCCAAAGCCCGTGCCTCAGCAGCCTCCCCAACGTCGGGAGCAACGACCTCCAGCACCCGACCCGCGAGCCGAGCCAGCTGCTTCTCAGAGAACTCCGGTGCGATCTGCACCAGGTGCGCCTCCGCCGAGGCAAGCACCTCAAGCGAGACCCCTTCATCGCTGCGCAGCGCCTCAAGCGCCCGCACGATGATCCGCGCCTTCCCCGTGCTCAGCTCCCCACGCAGCCCCGCCGCACACACGATCTGCCACCGATCGGCAAGCGCCTGCCCCAACTTCTCCAACGCCACCAGCGGCGCCCGATCCACCCGCGCCTGAGACGACACGAAGTCCGCCACCGTCCGATGCGCGCCGTCCTCGGTGACATCCGAACCGGAGGCCATCATCTGCATCTCCAACGCAGCGATCCGATGCCGCGCCCGCTCCAGATCAAGAAGCGCCGTCTTCTTCGCCTCCGTCGGCATATACAGCGGATCCAACGCCGTCAGCTCATCCAGCTCAGCGTGAAGACCCGCCGCGAACGCAGCGATCGGATGCACCGCATCGACATACATCGCGGGGCCTCCTCTCGTTCGAACGGCTGATGTTGCCAATTCTTGCCGAGGCCACCGACACTTATTCGAACTCCTCCGACAGCTCGAGCCAGCGCTCCTCGAGCTCGGCGATCTCGCCCTCGGCCGCGAGGACCTCGTCGTTGAG